>NZ_JAHXBG010000025.1 GCF_020103725.1 Hyalangium gracile
GCAGTACATCGACAACTGGACCCTGCTGACGGACCTGGGGCTCATCCTGAAGACGGTGCCCGTGGTCATCACCGGCAGCGGCGCCAGCTAGCCACGGGCTCAGGAGGGGTTCACGCCCGCCACCAGGTAGAAGCGGAACTCGCCCGAGTTGACGCCGTATGCCACGTCCACGCCCACCAGCGGCAGCACGACGCTGCGCAGGAACAGCCGCAGGCCCACGCCCACGCCCTGCGCCACCGTGGCGTTGCCCAGTCCGCCCTCGGACTCGGGCAGGTAGCCGCGCACCACCCGCCCGTTGATGTCCCGCAGCAGCCGGTCCTCCGGGAGGCTGCGCCACATCAACAGCCCCGTGTCCGAGAAGCCCACGCCCCGGAAGGACAACGAGCGGATGGTAAAGAGCGGGAAGTGGTACTCGGCCGTGAAGGACAGCCGCGTGTCTCCGCGGAACTGCCGGTAGAGGAAGCCTCGCAGCGAGTTCGCGCCCGCCACGAACTCCTGGTGGAACGGCAGGTCCGTGCCCGTCACCGTCTCTCCGCGCAGCACCAGGTTGTGCTCCTCGAAGAAGCGCACGCCGTGCCGGTACAGCAGCCCGAAGCGCCGGTAGCGGAAGTGGCTGCCCACCCCCGGGTTCGACAGCTCCAGCGAGCCCTCGATGTTCAGCCCCTCCATGACGGCGTGCAGGTTCTGCCGCGTGTCCACCCCCACCATCAGCCGCAGCGAGGTGTCGCGCTGCGCCGAGCCCGGCTCGAAGGCGGGCTCCGTCACCGGCATGTCCTGGCTCGGCTCCTGGGCGTCGATGAGCATCACCCGGTACCTGGCGCCCACCCGCACCCGCTCGGCGATCATCGCCGACAGCTCGCCCGCCGCGGAGGCCGAGTTCAGCCGCGTGCGGCGCACCACCTCGGGCACCTCCTGGCTCGCGCCCGGCCGGAACTCCTCCACCCGGTCGCTGCGCAGCTGGCCCTCGAGGCTCAGCCGCAGCGGAGGCCAGCCGAACAGGTTCGGATCCAGGAAGCCCACGAAGAGGCCGCTCTCGGCGGTGCTGATCTGCAGCGCCGTCGCGAACTTCTTGCTGCGGCCCCAGAGGTTGCTCTCCGCGTACAGCACCCCGCCGCCGATGTTCCCGTTCGACACCGAGAAGGTAGGCGCCACCACCCACGAGGCCTTGTCCTCCACCTGGAGCACCAGCCGCACCCGGCCATCTCCCGTGGGCTGGGTGCTCACCTTCACCTCCTGGAAGAGCCCCGTCGCCAGCAGCCGCCGCTCCACCCGCGTCAGGTCCTCGTCGGTGAGCGTGTCGCCCGCGTCGATGCGCGAGTACGCCTCCACCGTCCCGGGCAGCGTCTTCTCCGTGCCGAGCACGACCACCTCGCTCACCACCACGCTCCGTGAAGGCTCGGGAGCGGGTGGGGGCACATCCAGCGTGGGTGGTGGCGGGAGCTCTCGAGGGGGCGCTGCCTCCGTCTCGGGCGGAGGTGGAGGGGCCGCCTCCTGAGCCCCCGCAAGGGAGGCTCCGAGCCCCAGGACCAGCGCCATGTATCCACTCGCCCAGCGTCGTCTACTCATCGCTCGTTGCACGCGCACCGCTCTCTCGTGAATCGCCGGCCCTCGTCCTCCAGGGTCATAGCTCAAAGAGGCGCGGGGCGAAGGCGCACCGAGGCGCGGGAGCGCATTGGCTTACAGTGCGAGCACCAGGGCGCGGACCTCTTCGTCCTCCGGAATGGGCGAGAGCGCCCCGCCCCGGAGCCCTCGTGCGCGCTGCCGCTCTCCGCCGATCCGCAGGGACTCGGCCAGCAGCGAGCGCGCCTGATCTCGCCGGCCCTGCAGGAAGGCGATGTACCCCGCGTTCCACAGGGCGTTGGAGCCGTGAGGGCCGCGCTCCAGCGAGGCCGCGATCTTCGCGCTCGCCCGCTCCAGGAACGCCTGCGCCTGGTCGCGCTTCTCCGCCCAGAGCCGCTTCGCCTCGAGGATCAGCAGCGCCCCCGCATCGTTGAGGGCGTCGGCGACACGCTCGCGCACCGAGTCCTCCGTGGCCGCGCCGTACCGGTGCGCCACGACGTCGTAGGCGGCCAGGGCCTCCTCGAGCCGGTTCAGCTTCCAGAGGATCTCCGCCTTGCACACCAGCCCCCGAGCCACCTCCGCTCGCACCTCCGCCTCGCTCGCCTCGCCGTAGCGACGGTCCAGCTCGTCGAAGGCCGCCACCTCCTCCTCGCGCCGCTCCAGCCGCCCCAGGAAGATGGCCTTGTACGCCAGCGCCTTGGCCACCTGGATGCGCACTCCCAGGGGCTCGCTCGCGCCGACATAGCGCGGAATCATCGCGTCATAGACGGCCAGCGCCTCCAGGGTCCGCTTCAGGTTCCCCAGCACGACGCCCTTGTAGAGGAACGCCTCGGCCACCGCCTCGCGCAGCGCCGGCTCGCTCGCGCCGTCGAACCGGCGGAGCAGCTCGTCGAAGGTGGACACCATCTCCTCGGAGCGGTGCTGCTGGCGCAGCACCTCGGCCTTCTCCAGCAGCGCCTTGGCCACCTGCTCGCGCAGGGCGGGCTCGCTCGCGTCGCCGTGCCGCCGCACCACCTCGTCCTGGGCGGCCAGCTCCGCCTCGGCGCGCCGCAGCAGGTCCTCGGTGCGCGCCTGGCTCTCCCGCGCGGTGGTGGCCAGCTCCTGGATCCGGGCATCCTGCTCCTCGCCGAAGCGCTGGAGCAGCACGCCGTAGGTGGCCAGCGCCTCCCGGGGGCGGTTCGAGAGCCGCAGGACGATGGCCTTGCTCAGGAGCGCCAGGGCCGCCGTGTGGCGCAGCACCGCGGCCTGCGCGCCGCCGTACCGCTGGACCACCTCGTCGTAGAGGGCCAGGCTCTCCTCGAGCCGGCTCAGCTCTCCCAGGGCGTCGGCCTTGGTGAGCAGGGCACTGGCCACCACCACCTGCAGCCCCTCCTCCGGGGTGCCGTCGTGGCGCCGCAGCAGCTCGTCGCTCACGCCCAGGGCCGCCTCGGGCTGCCCCAGGCCCATGAGGGCGTGCGTCTTGTGCACGAGCACCTTGGCCACCAGCTCTCCCAGCTTCGCGTCGCCGCCGCCGTCGTAGCGCCGGAGCGCCTCCTCGCAGGCGGCCAGGGACTCCTCGAAGCGCTCCTGCTGCCCCAGGGCGATGGCCCTGGCGATGAACGCCCGCGCCACCTGCACCCGCACGGCCAGCGCGTCGGCGCCCCCGAAGCGCTGGATGACCTGGTCGGTGAGGGACACCAGCTCCTCGAACCGCCCCTGGTCCAGCAGCGCGTTGCCCCCGTCGATGAGCGCCTGGGCTGCCCGCTCAGGTGGCTCCGCCGCGCTTGCTCCCACAGAGCGTGGGCTCACTCCGTTCTCGACAGCCATGGGCTCCTCATCCGGTTCTACTCGACGTGACTGCCTCCCCCCTGGCCTGCTGCCGCCGAGCATAGAGCGGACCGACCGCTCGTGCGATACCCGTCGACTTGCCTTCCGACCTCGGAGCTTCGAGAGTGGCCACGGGAAAACCCATCGGGGAGGTAAGCACGTGAACAAGGTCCTGGTCGGGGTCGGCATCGGCTGCGGTGCCATCGTCGTCATCGGAGTCGTCGCCGTGGTGGCCGGTGGCATCTGGGCCAAGGGGAAGCTCGAGGACGTCGCGCAGGAGATGAACCAGGGCGGCGAGAAGATGCAGTCGCTGGAGCAGCGCGTGGCCGAGATGAACCAGCGCTACTCCTTCGCGGCGCCGCCCAAGGGCCAGCCGCTGCGGCTCACCGAGGAGCGGCTCCAGGAGTACCTCGCGGTGCGCGCGTCCCTGAAGCCGGTGCTCGACGACTTCCAGGTGAAGGCCAAGAACTTCGCTCCGCCCAAGGGGGAGCAGCCCAACCTCGGCAAGAGCATCCAGGCGCTCGGGATGATGACGAACCTGCGGGCGGACCTGAGCGCCAAGTGGCTCGACGCGCTCGATGAGCGGAAGATGTCTCCCCGCGAGTTCCACGCCATCACCGCCGCCGTCTACACCTCCGAGTGGAGCAAGGCGAAGGGCGAGCTGCCCAAGCACCAGCGCACCATGCTCGAGCAGCTCCGGTCGGGCTACCAGAAGCAGGCCGAGGACTCGAGCCTCACCGAGGACAAGCGCGAGTGGGCCCGCCAGCAGATCGCCGATGTGGACAGGAAGCTTTCCGCGCTGCCCGCCGCGAACACCCCGCCGCCCGAGTCCCAGAAGGTCTACGAGGCGAACGCCGCGCTCGCGCAGAAGTACAAGAAGAAGATCGAGGAGGCCTCCAGCGCCGGGCTCGACGTGCTCCTCGTCGGCAACGGCAGCGAGCTGGGCACCGCGCTCCAGGATGCGCTCGGCGGCGACGCCCAGGACCCGAGCGTCGAGCAGGTCGAGCCGCCGATGGAGGAGGAAGAGTAGGGGAGACCCGCGGCGGACTACTTCACGGGGAGGGTGAAGCGCGGGTGACCTGAAGAGTGTTCCCGCGGGCTCGGAGCCGACGTACAGTCGGCCCATGTCCGGTCGCCGTCGCATGATGCTCGGGGTGGGAGCGCTCGTCCTCGTCGGAGGGGTGCTCGCGGTGGTCCTGCTCCGAGCCGAGCCCTCCCCGGGCAGGAGCTTCGAGCCCCTGCCCGTCACCTCCACCTCCTCGGAGTCCGAGCTGGCCGTTCCCTACGTGGGCGCGGCCATGCCGCTCACCGCTCCTCCGGCGCCCACCGAGCCCGTGCGGCAGCTTCCTCGCGTCACCGTCGAGCGCAGCGCCTCCGCTCCCGCGGGTGCCTTCTCCGGTCGGGTCGTCTCCGCCTCCTCGGGCGAGGGCATCCGCGGCGCCGAGGTCACCCTCTCGGGCCCCGGTGGCGCCACGTCCCTGGTGACGGACGCTGAGGGGCGCTTCGAGTTCCGGCCTTCGGTCACCGGTGTGTACCAGGTGGCCGCCATCCGCGCCGACGGCTTCCTGCCCTTCGGCCCGGAGTGGGGGCGGAGCCCGATTGCCCTGTCCGCGGTGGAGGGTGTCCAGGTGCGTGACGTCGTCATCGCGCTGACGCCGACGCCGGAGCTGGTGGGGCAGGTGCTGAGCGCGCAGGGAGCGCCCCTGCCCGGGGCCACCGTGCGCGTGCTCACCTCCCGCGCGGGAGAGACGGTGCTGTTCCCGGTCAAGGACCGCTTCACGACGGACGAGCGCGGCGAGTTCCACTTCACCGCCCACGAGGGCGCCCGGGTGGAGGCCCGGCACCCCCAGCACGGCGTGGCGCGCGTCCGCGTCTATGACGAGGACCTCGCGAAGCGGCGTGTGGAGGTCCGCATGCCCGCGGCCGGTGAGGAGGGCTCGCGCTTCGAGGAGGCCCGCGTCGAGGGCCGCGTCCTGGCTCCGGACGGGACGCCGGCCTCGGGAGCGCTCGTCTCCGTGATGTCCGCCGCCAGCGCCTATCCCCAGGAGTACGGCACGCGGGACGGCTACCAGAGCGTCGCGGAGACAGACGGGAGCTTCGTGGTCGAGGGCATCGAGGCGGGGCTGTATGACGTGTCGGCGATGGCGCCGGGCTTTGCTCCGGCCCGGACGCTGGATGTGCGTGTGCCCGCCAGCGGGCTCGTGCTGCGGCTGGCGGGAGGTGCCAGGCTCGCGGGGCTCGTGATGGAGGACGGGGGTGGCCCCGTGCCGGCGTTCGTGGTCAACGTCATGCTGCGGCAGGGGCCGCTCGAGCGGTACGCCTTCGCCCAGGCGCGCTTCATCGACGCCCAGGGCCGCTTCGAGTTCGGCGGGCTGAAGCCCGGGAGCTATGTGGTCCAGGTGAGCGCCGCCGGCTTCGTGCCCTCGGAGCGCGAGGTGGAGGTGACCGAGGGAGCCCAGGAGGTCCGCGCCGACGTCATGCTCGCGCGGGGCGCGCGGCTCGAGGGCCGGGTGCTCTCGGCCGGCTCGCGGCGTCCCATCGCGGGGGCCCGGGTGTCCGTGGAGGCCTTGCGGTCCGCCGACGCGCTCGCGCCCCTGTTCGATGCGGTGAGCGGCGCCGACGGGGCCTTCTCGCTGGAGGGCATCCCCGGCTCGGGCGTCACGCTGAATGTCTCCGGCCCCGGGCACAACACCCGCATCGTCTCGAATGTCCGGCCCGGGGCTCCCCTGGAGATCGAGCTGACGGCCACGGCCCCGGATGCCGGGCCGGTGGTGGAGCTGGTGGGCATCGGAGCCGTCCTGAGGCCCCGAGCAGACGCCCTCGTCGTGGGCGAGGTGTTCCCCGGCGGCGGCGCCCAGGCGGCGGGCATCGTCACGGGGGACGAGCTGGTGCGCATCGATGGAACGCTCATCACGGACATCGGTTTCACGAGCGCCGTCCAGCGCATCCGCGGCCCGGAGGGGACCCAGGTCCTGCTCGGTGTGCGCAAGGCCGGCCAGTCCACCGTGAGGGACATCTCCGTGCCCCGGAAGAAGCTGGGCCTGTGAGGCCGGGCGCAGTGAGCGGGTGAAGGCAGGGCACCTACCTGGGTAGCGCCTGCCCCCCCGCCCGAGCGCCTTTCGAGGGAAGTCCTGAAACCGGGGAGCGGTTCGACGCACTTCTCGCGTAGAGTTCCGGGGCTCGTGGCCTCGGTTCGCCCGGGCCTTTCAATCGATATCGACGGAGTGAAGAGATGAAGACAGGTGTGTTGGGCCTCGTTCTGGGCCTGATGTTGGGAGTCGGCGTCGGACGGATGATCTGGACCACCAGCACCGGCCCGACGGACGCGGCGAAGGCTGGCGCGCAGGTCGCCGCGGCCGCTCCACAGGCCCCGCAGGCCCCGGCCACTCCGCCCCCGCCGGCGCAGCGGCCGATCCTCTCGCCCACCGTCTTCAAGGTCCCGCTGGAGGAGTCTCCCACCAAGGGCCCCGCGGACGCGCTGGTGACGATGGTGGAGTTCACCGACTTCCAGTGCCCGTTCTGCGCTCGCGCCAACGCGACCATCAAGCAGGTCCAGGAGGAGTACGGCGACAAGCTGCGCCTGGTCGTCAAGCAGCACCCGCTGCCGTTCCACCCGCGCGCGCGTCCCGCGGCGCTGGCGTCCCTCGCGGCGCACAACCAGGGCAAGTTCTTCGAGTACCACGACAAGCTGTTCGCCAATCAGAAGGCGCTGGATGACGCGAGCCTGGAGACCTTCGCCAAGGAGGTGGGCCTGGACGTCAAGCGCTGGAAGAAGGACCTGGCCGACCCGAAGCTGGCCGCCATCGTGGACCGCGACGAGGCGCTGGCCAAGTCGCTGGGCGCGGGCGGCACGCCGGCCTTCTTCGTCAACGGCCGCTTCTTCTCGGGCGCGCAGCCCATCGAGGTGTTCCGCGCGGCCATCGAGGAGGAGCTGGGCAAGGCGCAGATGATGGTGAACGAGGGGATGAAGGCCTCGGAGATCTACGCCTCGGTGCTGTCGCACGGCGTGACGGCGCCGCCGCCGCCGCCCGAGCCGCCGGTGCAGAAGGTGGACGTGGGCTCGGCGCCGGTGAAGGGCTCGAGCGACGCTCCGGTGACGCTGGTGGCCTTCTCGGACTTCGAGTGCCCGTTCTGCTCGCGCGCGGCCAACACCGTGAAGCTGCTGGAGGACGAGTACAAGGGCAAGCTGCGCGTGGCCTTCAAGCACCAGCCGCTGCCGCGTCACGCGAACGCGAAGCTGGCCGCGGCGGCCTCCATGGCGGCCCACGAGCAGGGCAAGTTCTGGGAGATGCACGACAAGCTCTTCGCCAACCAGACGGCGCTGGACCGGGCCTCGCTGGAGCGCTACGCGCAGGAGCTGAACCTGGACGTGGGCAAGTTCAAGGCGGCGCTGGACTCGAACAAGTATGACGAGCAGATCGCCAAGGACTCGGAGCAGGGCACGCAGGTGGGTGCCAGCGGCACGCCGACCTTCTTCGTCAACGGCCGGCAGATCGTGGGCGCCAAGCCCATCGAGGTGTTCCGCCGGGTGATCGACGAGGAGCTGAAGAAGTCGGGCGTGGCCTCCGCGAAGTAGCGCGGAGGGGCCCGGGGGCCGAGGCGAAGGGTCCCCGGGTTTCGTAGTAGGCTCGACGGGGCATGGCTCGCCGCAAGAAGCTGGATGAGACGCCCGCTCGAGTGACCAACCTGATCGCCCTGGACGCCGCGTTGATCATGCGGCGTCTGGAGGCTCGACGGGACGAGATGTTCACGCTGTTCTCGCGGCTGCGCAGTCGCGAGCCGATGCTCAGCACCATCACCACGCGATTCACCAGCGCGACCTTCCATGACCTGGTGCACCTGCCGGAGCGGGAGCAGGCGGTGGTGCACGCCTTCTACGAGCGGCTGGACGAGATGCGGTGGTACTTCACGTACACCGAGGACATGCCCAGCACGGTGCAGCAGACCTTCACCGCGCTGCATCGGCGGCTGGAGGAGGCGTACCGGCACCTCGTGGTGGCGCTGGGGCCGCCGGTGACGCCGGACGCGGCGGTGGTGGTGGAGGCCGAGCCCGTGCGCCAGGAGCCGCAGCCCACGCAGGCGGCGCTGGCCCGGCCGTCGCGCAAGCGCGCCTCGCCCGTGGCCTGAGCAGGTCAGGGCTCGAGTCCGCTCCCGCGTCCGGTCCGCCCACCTGCCGGGCGCACTTCGTACGAGCTGGTCTGCTTGTCATACCAGTTCGGTACCGGTTCGCTCACAGGGCACCTCCCTGGCTGGGCAGTCGGCGTCAGCCGGGCTCGGTGACTTCTCGAAGCTCGCCGTCGGTGAGCCGGAAGACCGCGAAGCAGGACGCGCCGTGGGCCACGTGGTCCAGGCAGCGCACCGTGGACATCCGCCCCGAGGGTAACTGGAGGGCTCCGCGATAGGCCTTGTGCATATGCCCGCACAGCACCAGCCGGGGCTGCAGCGCCTCCACCACGAGCCGGGCGTACTCGTTGCCCACCGCGTCGTAGCGCATGCTGCGGCGCTGCTGCTCGAAGTCCTTCTCGTCCGCCGGATCCACGAGGCCCGAGGGCCATTCATGCAGCAGCAGCACGTCGGCCCGCTCCAGTGCCAGGGCGCGCTCCACGTCCTGCTCCGTGAAGCCGGCGAAGGCCTTGGGCGAGACGGTGCCCAGTCGATCCACGGACGGTCGGGGGCGGCGGAAGGTCTCCTCCTGGAGGATGCCGGACAGCCCCGCGACCCGGAGTCCGTGCGTCTCCACCGTCCCCACGCGCCCCAGGTACCGGCAGTTCAGCGTGAGCTCGAAGCCGTCCGGGGCGCTGTCCAGGTAGCCGTAGGGCTCGTGGTTGCCGCCGATGAAGTAGACGGGCCACGGGAACCGCGCGCGCCTCGAGTGGAACTCCGAGAAGTCACCCAGGTGCTTGTACCTCGCGGGCGCCGCCATGGTGGCCAGGTCCGCCTCGTGCCGGTGGGGCTCGAAGTCCCCCACCTGGAGCACGAACGCCAGCTGCCGGTGCGACTTCCGGCTCCACTCCTGGAGGAGCCGGACCATCTGGTGCATCCGGCCGTGCACATCACCCACGGCGGCGAAGAAGACGTCCTGGGAGCGGCCAGTCATGGCGGTGAAGCTCCATGTGAGAGGGCGGCGGCCCAGGACGCATGCTTGCGCCGCTTACTGACCTTTCTTCTCCGGCGTCGCGGGCGTGGCCGGGGCGGCCGGCTTGCCCCCCGACGCCTGCTCCTTCGCCCAGGCCGCGATGAGCTCCTTCTCCTTCTCCGGGGTGAGGCCGGCGCGCATCTTGTTGCGCCGCTCTTCGGGCAGGCTCTGGAAGTACGCCAGCGTGTCCTTCACGGTGACGGAGCTCGGCCGGAACTTCAGCCCGGACTGCATCGCCTTGTCCACCGAGCGCAGGTGGAAGCCCTTGTACTTGCCGACCGGCGGCGCCCAGATGGGGATGTCCCCGTCACCATCCTCCTTGTTCTTGATCAGGAACTCCGAGGGCACCCAGGCCAGCTTCGTGTCCTTGCCCGTCGCCTCCTTGCACGCGGCGAGCACGCCTCCCATCGTCCACGGCTTCTCCGGTCCCGTGGCGTTGTAGATGCCCGTGAGCTTGTTCTCCATCACGACCACCAGCCACTCCGCCAGATCCCTCACGTCGATGAGCTGGATGGGGTCCTCCGGGCTGCCCGGCGCGAGCATCTCGCCGCCCCGGTCGAAGCGCACCGGCCACCAGGTGAACCGATCCGTCGGGTCGTCCGGGCCGACGATGTAGCCGGGGCGCACGTTGGCCACGCGGCCCGGCAGGGCCTTCTCCACGGCCTCCTCGCACAGCCGCTTCAGGCCGCCGAAGTTCTCGAAGTTCTTGCCCATGGTCTCCACGGTCGGGTCCGCCAGCTTCGCCGTGGGGCCGCTCTCGTCCTCCCAGGGCACGTCGTTGTTCGCGTAGGCCGAGATGCTCGAGATGTAGACGTAGTGCTGCACGTTGGGCGCCAGCAATTGCGCGGAGGCCCCCACCATGCGCGGGTAGTACCCCGAGTTGTCCAGCACCGCGTCCCACTTGCGGCCCTCGAGCGCCTTGAGGCCCGTGCCCTTCTGAGGGTCTCGATCTCCCTGCAGCTTCTCCACGTCCGGGAACAGCTGCGGCCGCGTCTTCCCGCGGTTGAAGAGCGTCAGCGTGTGGCCTCGGGCCTGCGCCGCGTTGACGAAGGCCGGACCCAGGAACCCCGTGCCACCCAGCACGAGGATCTTCAGCTTCTTCTTCACCGGCACCCGGGACTTCTTGGCCGGGCCCGCCAGGGCCTCGGAACCCATCGCCAGCATCGAGGCTGCGGTCAGCGAGTACTGCAGGAGTTTCCTGCGGGAGGTGCTCATGAAAGGCTCTCGGTAGGTGGGTCCGCCTGGACCCGAGTTCACGCGCGGACGGCTGCGCGGGCGCGGAACACGCCGACCCCGTAGGCCATTCCAAGCACCACGAGGCACATGACTCCCAGCACTACGTAGCGGGAGATCAACGTGTCGACGCTCCAGCCGAAGGACTCCGTGAGCGTGGAGGGATCGCTCAGGCCTCCGCGCTCGAACTGGCCGAAGGGGATGGCACTCAAGTCACTCCGGGCCCTCCACCAGGTCTGGAATGCGTCCGTGAAGGCCGCCGCGCCGATGACGAGGAAGCCCCACCGCAGCCCCCCTTTGCGCAGCGCGCTGTCCGGCCCTGCGTAGAGGGTGGTCATCAGCAGCGTGCCCAGCACCATGCACCCGGCATCGCCTCCGAAGTAGACGAAGGACTGGGCCCGGGCCCGGCCGATGAGCAGCGTGCCCACGCACTGGAGCACCAACAGCACGATGCCCGCGATGAGCTGGGGCCGCTGGCGCAGCTTCCACCCGCGCCAGGTGAGCCACACGAGCCCCGCCGCCAGCAGGGCGGAGAGGAACGGATAGCGCATCATCGAGACGGGCGTGAGCCAGGGGCCCGGGAAGGCGAGGAAGCCGCACAGCCAGGCCGTCACGGCATGCCCCAGCTCGTGGATCCACATCGAGAGGAAGATGCGCAGCAGGCGGTTGCCCATGCCCGTGGAGTGGAGCACCCACATGAGCACCAGCGCCGACGGGATGGCGAACGTGCGGATCCTCAGCTCCAGCCGCGCGTCCTCAGCCGCCCCTTCCCACCGCAGTGTTTCCTGAGGCAGGTGCGGCGGGGGCTCGGGCTCGGGTGGCGGGAAGGAGGGAGGGGCCTCCTCCGCGAGCGCCACCCTCGCGGCGCGCGCCTCCGCCTTGTCGTAGAAGACGCCGCACCGGGGGCACTCCGGCGCCGGAGCCCGGGGAGCCCCGCAGCGGGGACAGCTCGAGGAGAAGGTGCGCTCCATCCGCGCCAGTCTACACGGTGGGCGCGGCGCGAGCCTCCGCGCGCCCTCTGCGCTCAGTGGAACTCAGCGCACGTGGAACGTCACCGACGACATGCAGGTGTCGGGATGGTCGTCACCCTCGTAGGTGGAGAGCAGCTCCAGGCGCACCTTCTGGACCTTCGCCGGAGCGGGCAGCTTCACGCGGTAGTGCTCGGCCCAGTTGATCCGCTCGTCCTGCGTGGTGCACGTCTCGTCCCCACAGGGCCCCTCCGACGTGTCCGGGGGCTCGGAGCGGTTCTCCTCGAAGACACGCGCGGGGTGATCGGGGAAGGTGAGCTCGTAGCGCTGCGCGTCCACATACAGCGCCACGGCCTTGGGGCGTGCGTTGCCCATCGCCCGGCGCATGTCCTTGGCGTAGTAGGGCACCACGTCCACGGCCACCAGCTCCTGGGGTGATGGGAACTCGAACGTCACGGACTCGCCCGTGCCGTCCTTCGCCGCCCCCTCGCACCACGCGGTGGCGCCGTCCCGGTCGACGAGCCGCTCCGCTCCGTGGCACACGCGCTTCTTACCCTTGCCCTCGCACAGCTGAGACGAGGCGCTGACCTTCATGTCCGTGGCGGCGAGCGGGTGGCTCCCCGCGGGCGCCGAGCCGCCCTTGAACTCCACCTCGAGCACGACGGGCTTGGAGGGAGTGGCCGGCTCGGCTGCCAGCGCGAGGGGGGATGACAGCAGGGCAAGGGCGGAAAGGAGCGGACGCATGGAAACCTCCGCTCCCCAGCATACCCCTGGCGGCTACGGAGGACCCTCCGTGACGGGCAGCGACACGAACGGACCACCGCTGACGGTGCCTGGAGGAGGCATCGCCCCATACGGGGTGCTCAAGGTGACGTTCTTGTAGACCGTGGAGCCGGACTCCATCCGCTGCGGAGCCGGCGCGGGCAGGTTCACCTGGGTGCCGAACCGGAGGTAGCGGGCCCACGCGCCGCTGGCGGGCGTGTAGTGCCCCTGCGCGCAGCTCGCCGTTCCGCTGATCGCCTGCGCCTGGTAGAGCCGCGACGAGCCGTAGCTCACGGGGGAGCACGTGGGGGCCGCGGGAGCGGGCTCGAAGGAGTTCCAGAGCACGCACCCGTCCACCACCGTGGCTGGAGCGCTCGTCTGCTCGTTGGAGCTGGCGTAGGGGATGTACCAGCCCGCTCCCCACGGCGCGGCGCTCGCCTCCGGCTGGATGACGGTGCCGCCGCTGTCGAACTGCCCCACGCCCACCAGGTCCGCGTCCGTGAACATCGAGGCATCGAACAGGCTCGCCTCGGCGTCGGTGTTGAACGTCCGGTGGGGCGCGCCGCCGTAGCTCCAGATGCCGTAGAAGCGCTGGGGCGTCGGGCTCGTCTGCCGGGTGTAGCTGACCTGCTGCCAGGTGTTGACCACCGTGCGGCAGCTCCACGCCGTCACGCTCCCATCACAGACGTACTCGAGCGCGCCGTCCAGGTTGTTCATGCAGCCGTTCGCGGCGTCGTTGTTCCACGACAGCTGCACGCTCGCGCCGGCGCACGAGGGGGCCGCTCCGCCCTGGAAGGTGCTGGCGTAGCTCTGGGCGAAGCCCGAGTAGGCCGTCGTGGAGGCCGCGGTCAGCTGCCCCCCGCGACGGACCTCGAGCGTGGTCTGCGCGGCGCAGCCCTGCGCGGCGCAGGCGCGCGGGTTGCCCAGGCTGCACCTGCTGCCCGCGTCCAGCTGGTTCTGGCTGTCTCCGGTGCCCACGAAGGTGCGCAGGAAGCCTGTGTCCGGCTGCACCACGTTGGTGGCGGTGGTGCTGAACGGCCCGCGCAGCGCGTCCGGGTGGCTGGTCAGGCCCGCCAGGTTCGCGACGCGGAACGAGCGGGCCGCGTGCCAGTTGGTCACCTGCTGCGTTGCCGGGTTCCACACGCCGGGCTTCCAGAAACGCACCGCCCAGAGCTGTCCGCCAAAGTCTCCCACCGTGGCGGTGTCGAAGAGGGAGTCCTCCTCCGCCGCCGCGGAGTACGAGCTGCCCACGTCCGCCAGCGCGAGGCCCGCGGCGAACGAGGAGGTCAGGTACTGGGAGCGGTTCTTGCCATCCTGGTGGAAGAAGCTCCACACCGTGTGGCCGCTCGCCAGGTCCACGATGGCCAGGCCCCGCCCTCGCGTCTGGTACGTGTCATGGCCGCCGTTGAGCGCCACCACCCAGCGCTCGCGGGCCGGGGTGGAGTCGATCACCCAGGGGCTGTCGACGACCCACCCATAGTTGGAGTCGATGGCGCGCAGGGCGTCATCGGCGCCAGGCGTGAGGGCCACCGGGCCGATGGGCGGAGGCTGGGGCGCGAAGTTGCTGAAGCTCTCGCCCACCTTGAGCGCGAGCGGATCGCACGGTTGCGGCCACATCCACAGGAAGTCCCCTGCCTGGTTCGGCACTCGGAAGCCCGTCTCTCCGGGCGCCTGGCCGAGCAGGCGCGTCAGGTCCAGGGCGAAGCGGTGCACGCCGCCGCGGCCGGTGCCCACCACCGCCACCGTGCGGTACTCCTGCCACTGCTTCACGCCATCCGCGGGCTCGCCACCCATACCGTCGAGCCACGCGTCGCGCACCATCGCCGTGCCGTCCACGAAGGAGGCGTGCTTGCCGAGGTTGGGGCGCAGCCTGGGCAGCAGGTCCGACGGGATGAAGGCCCACAGCTCCTCGCCCGTGCCGGCGTCGTGGACGGGCCGCCCGGAGGAGTCCACGCCCGTGCTCCGGCCGTTGAGGAAGGCGTGGAGCATGCCGCCGTTGGAGCCCACCAGCACCACCTTGTCCCGATCGCCCGCCTCGGCCACGTACTTGTCATAGGCATCCACCACCATCCCGGGCTGGTTGGGCACCGAGTAGTTCTGCTGCAGCCCCGTCGCGCCGCTGAAGAGCGCCGGCAGGCACTGCGTGGAGTCGGCGCACTCCTGGCGGCGCTGTGGCGGCTCCACGCTGATGGGCGTGGAGTGGAAGATGTCGTGCAGCAGGAAGGGCCTGTCGTACGAGCGAAGGGAGGGGTCCACGTTCAGGGCGTCCGCGCCGCGGTACCAGCGGATGACGAGCCGGGCGCACTCGTTCGGCGTCAGGAAGGCCACGCCGAGCCTCGTGGCCAGATCCGCGCAGTCGTTGGGGTTCTGGCTGATGTTCATGTACTCGCGCAGGATCGCCGCGTTGGCCTCGGTGAACTCCACCGGCGTGTCCCGGCGGTCGAGCTTCCCGTCCCCGTTGGTGTCGACGAGGGTGAAGATGCGGCGGGTCTGCCAGCGGCTCGTCGGCGCCGTGGAGGGCTTGAGCGCCTTGCCCGCCTCCCAGAAGGGCACGGCGGACGTGAAGGGCGAGTAGAGCTTCACGAACGAGCCGTCGGCGCTCTCGGTGACGGGGTCGCCCGCGGCATCCAGCAGCGCGGTGTCGTCACAGTCTCCGTCCCCGTTGAAGTCGCCCACGAAGGCAGAGAGCGGATCGCACCCGGCCAGGCGCTCCTGGACGAGCTGGAAGCGGTAGAGGAAGCCCTTCCAGGGCTGGGTGAAGTCCCGCGAGGGCTCGAGGCGGGGCACGAGCACCGAGGCCGCCGCCCCGTTGCGGGTGTGGCTCTCCACGGCGGCCGGGGTGAAGGACGTGGCGCGCCGCTGCACGTTGTGCGTGCTGAGGATCTGCTGCAGCGCCTGCTGGAGGCTCTCCCCGTCGTAGGCGGTGAGGTACTGGCCACCGCCCACCTCCGCGGTGTGCTTCAGCAGGTTGCTCGAGATGCCGAAGCCGATGGTGTAGATGTTCAGGCTCTGCTTGCCGCGGGTGTCGAGCGCCCCGACGATGGGCGGCGTGCTGCGCTGCAGGTCCTGCTCGTGGAGCACCTTGGCCACGTCATCCAGGTAGTAGTTGGGGTTGTCGTCGGAGACGTTGGTGGGGTTGGTGCCCTTGTCTCGCAGGGAGAGTGAGCCGCCCGCGCCGCAGGGCATGCTGTCCGGGCAGTACACGGGGCCGCCGTTGACGGTGCGCAGCCTGGTCGCCAGGGTGCTGCTGACGGTGTCGCCGCTGGGCTCGCCGTCGGTGAGGATGATGACCGAGGAGGTCTGGCAGCCCCAGCACACGGTGCGGCTCTCCGTGCTGAGCGGAGGGGGCTGGAACTCGGTGGGATAGGTGTAGGCCGTCCCGAAGGCGAAGACGTCCCGGTACACGTCCTGGCCGGAGGTGAAGTAGTAGCCGATGTTGAGCAGCGACCTCGCCAGCGGCGTGCCCGTGGTGAACGTCAGGCCGTTGATGGCGTTGATGTACGAGGCGCGGTGGGAGTCGAAGGCGCTGGGGTCCGCGAGGAGCTGGGAGCAGGAGGGGCTCTGCGGCTTGAGCATCGTGCTCAAGGTGGGATTGGAGGGGGCGGCGAACATGCTCATGCCCACCCGCGAGCGATGGATGTTCTGGATGGCCTGCTTGAGCGCCGCGCGGAGGCTGACGTACTTGGGCGGGTTGAAGTTGAGGAACCGGCCCCAGAAGACGAAGTCCAGGCTGGTCAGCGGCGGGCTGTCACGCCCGATGGCTCCCGGCAGCTTCCAGTAGCCCTTGGTGCTCAGGCACTGGAGGCATTGGGCGTAGGTGGCCGCGTTGGTGGTGTTCCAGGAGGGCACCTGGGACTGGCAGGCATGCTCCTTCGTCTCGAACTGGTAGGACGGGTTGGAGCTGCTCCCCCAGTACATGTAGCCGTAGAACTTGCTGTCCTGGAACAGGTTGGGGAAGCCGTAGTCCGAGCCCAGGCCGGTGCCCACGTCCGGCACGGAGTACTGGATGGCCGGGTCCCACCCGCGGCTCGCCGAGAACGCATCCAGGCGCGGGTTGTCACAGCCGTTGGTGGTGATATCGAAGAAGTTCCTGTGCTCGCTGTTGGTGAGCTGCGGCAGCTCCTGCATCGAGGCGGACGTGTCGATGAGGAAGTGGACGTTGGCCGGCACGCCCGGGGCGTTGAGGAGCCGCTCCTCGGCCGAGGCCTCCTGGCTGCTCAGCACCTCCTGCACCAGCGAGGTGGTGAGCTGGCAGCAGGCAGGGCTGTTGATGGAGGGATTGCCCAGCTCCGCGGACGCAGTCCCCGCGAGGCCGAGCACCAGCAGACCGAGACACAGACGCTTCATCGTGAGCTCCCTTCGAGGGGATCCGGACCGCGACGGCCCGGCTCCTTAACATGGAAACCATGATTTGCGTTAATTGATGGATATTCCTGATGAGCGCTGCTCCGCCCGTGCTCCCGCGGGCATGGCTTCAGCATCTGACGCTCCGCGTGAAAAACCCCTCGCGTTCGCGGCGGGTTCGTTACAACGCAGCCGCGTCCAGGGAGAACCCGGACGCATGAAACGAAAGGGAATGGCTGTGATGATGCGGAACACGCAGTGGCAGACCCTGGGCCTGGTGGCCGGACTCATCCTCTCGGTGGAGGCGGCGGCCCAGGAGATCGACAGGCCCGTGAGCTCCGGCGGCTTCGGCACCGTCGGGCAGGTCGTCATCTCGGACGATCTGTCGGGCAGCATCGGCTACACCAGCGGCGCGGGAGACGCCTTCTTCATCCGTCTCAACCCCGCGGCCGACTACTTCTTCAAGGAGAACCTCTCGCTGGGGGGCTACGTCACCCTGGCCACTGCCTTCCAGGACGGGGAGGATCCGCTGACGGTCGGCCTGGGCGTGCGCGCCGGCTACAACATCCCGCTCAACAGCACGGTGTCGGTGTGGCCGCGGCTTGGGCTCGCCGTGGGACACACCAGCCCGTTCGACCGGACCTTCCTGGAGATCTCCCTCACCGGCCCCTTCCTCGTGCACCTGGCGCCCCACTTCTTCGTGGGCGGTGGCCCCGGGCTCGTCACCCAGCTGGGGGACGACACCGTCGCCACCCTCAGCGTCAGCACCCTCGTCGGCGGCTACTTCTAGGCCTCGGCGCGCCACGCCCACCTGAGCCCACTCCAGGGCACGCACGCGCCTCTCTAATGATGCGGGTGCGGCGTGGCGGAAGTTTTCCATCCTGCCAGGACGAGCAGGCGAGCATGCACCGAGCCGTGGGCGTTCTGGTCTAGGCTCCACGGCTGGACTCGCATGCGCTCCCTGCTCGTACTGCAAGACATCTGGAAGGCCCCGCTCGCCGCCGTGCTGTTGCTGCTCTCCGTGCCCGCGCAGGCGGCGGACGTGCGGATCGGCCTGGGGTTGGATCTGTTCACCGAGAGCTCGCGGATGGCGGGCCATCAGACGATCAACGGCGCGCGCCGGGATGAGTCGTTCGACTACAAGAGCGACGGCTTCCTGGCGGCCTCGTTGAACCTGAGCGTGCCCGCGCCCATCTCCCCGAAGGCGCGCATGGGCGCCGGCGTGAAGCTGTTCGGCAACTACGGCTCGGGCGGCGATCGCGTGTTCGGCTTCGGCCTGCTCAACGAGGCGTTCGTGACGGGCGAGTATGGCCTGCCCATCGCGGACAAGACGGAGGCGGTGTTCGGCGCGCGCGGCGGGCTGGCGATGCTGCTGCCCGGCAAGGAATTCCAGCTGGAGATCGACCGGCTCAACCAGGAGGGCGTGGACGCGTGGAGCGTGCCGCGCTTCGGCTGGCTGGCGGGCATCTCCGTGGGCGCGCGGCGGAGGATGAGCGAGCACATCCTCTTGCGCGGGGACGTCTTCGGTCAGCTCGAGCGGGTGCTCCTGTTCGCCACGACGCAGGACATCCAGGGGCTCGAGTTCAACAAGTCGTGGAGCACCTTCGGTCTTCGCCTGGGGCTCACCCTGGGCATCGAGTTCGCCCTCTGACGAGGGCTTCACCCCCCACCACGGGAGTCGCGGATGAACCGTCCTCTCACGCTGGTCCTCAGCACCCTGGTCGTGCTGGGCGCCGCCTGCACAGGCGAGCCAGCCTTTGATCCCGAGCGCCTCGCCGTGGGCCCGGGTGGCCTGGTCGGCAACGGCGAGCCGCTCACCTCCGGCAACTTCGAGGGCGGCAGTGACGTGCTGCCCGCGCCGCGCCAGGTGGAGACGCCGCCGGACGACACGCGGCCGCCGGACTGCGAGGGCGCGTGCGTGTCGTACTGCAACGCGGCGAACCTGAAGAACCCGGTCAACCGCGGGCTGTGCCGCAGCCTGTGGGGGGTGGGGCTCAGCCACCGTCCCATCGAGTTCGCGGAGGCGTGCCGCCGGCTCTTCGTGGACATGATTGGCCGGGTGCCCACCGCGGAGGAGGCCGAGTCCACCTGCAGCGGCAACTGGGGCGAGACGGTGAAGCAGCTGATGGAGAAGCCGGAGTTCATCTTCATCAACCAGCGCCGCGCCGCCGACAAGTTCCTCTACAGCAACGAGGTGGTGAACATCCAGGCCATCTACGACATGGATCGGCTGGTGGAGAAGCTCTACCGGGGCAAGGTGGCGTACGACCAGTTCGCCGCGGTGGTGAGCGCGCACCCGGTGCTCACGCGCCGCCACGCGGACGCGGGCGACAAGGTGGATGCCCTCTTCGAGCTGTTCCTGGGCCGGCCGCCCTTCGAGCACGAGCGCGCGGACATGTCCCGGCTCTACGGGGTGTGGCACTCGGGCTACTACGACCACCCGCAGCTGGGGCGCATGCCGGACGCGTACGTACGCTTCCGCTGCCTGGCGCAGGACGGCAAGTCGGTGGACCCGGTGAAGAAGGGCGAGTGCACCAGCGTGCTCTGGGGCTACCACGAGATGATCTTCACCCCGGACGTGCGCGCCGCCACGGACCGGCAGATCAACCAGCTGACGCTGTGGAACGGCCTGCTCAGCGTGGACGAGTGGTCTCAGGTGCAGACGCCGGGCCGGGTGCTGGCCCAGGAGGTGCCCTTCTGGGAGCACGCGGTGGACCAGGTGCTCGAGCTGTACCTGGGCTACGAGCTGTCGCCCAAGGTGCCCGAGGTGCGCGCCGAGCTGGTGCGCTACCTGCTGGAGAACCAGGGCGACATCCGCTCCGTGCACTACGCGGTGCTGACGTCGGCCGCCTACCTCCAGTCCGCCTTTGGCAGCACCACCACCTCGTACCGGTGGTCCTACGGGCCGCTCAAGCAGATGGACGCGGAGGTGTGGATCGACTCCATGGCGCGTAACTCCGGCTACGCCAGCAGCGCGTGCGATCACCGCATCAGCCAGCCGGAGAACCTGCTGCGCAACGGCAGCATCGCCTCGTACCGGGTGCTCTCCACCTCGCGGTGGCGCATCGACGACAAGGGGCAGGTGGACAAGAGCTACGCGGACCTGGCGCGCACCCTGGGCGGCTGCCCGGAGAACATCGTCGGCGGGCGCTTCCACGTGGTGAGCATCCTCACCACCGGCACGCAGCTGGCCTTCGTGGGAGACCTGTGCAACCCCTCGCTGGACTCGAAGGCGAAGAGCGCCCCGCTCGAGAACCTGGTGCCGGAGGGCGTGGGGGGCGACCGCGTGCTGACGGCGGACCTGGCCGAGCAGATCGCCGCGAAGCAGTACCGCACGCTGCTGGGCCGCTCTCCCACGGGCGAGGAGCTCGCGGAGGCACGGGAGGCGGGCACGCAGTGCGCGCGCGACCGGTGCACCGCGGAGCAGTTCGCCCGGCCACTGTGCTTCGCGCTGCTGTCCAGCGCGGAGCGTCTCTTCTACTGAGCCACGGAGCCATTGCCCATGTCCGACGAGACGAAGAAGCCATTCACGCTCGGCCGCCGCAAGCTGCTCCAGGGCCTGGGGGCAGCCGCCTCCGCCGCGGCCCTGCCCACCTTGTGGCTGCCTCGCAATGCCGCCGCGCAGACCTCCGCGGTTGGCACCGTGGAGCACCTCATCTACATCCGCCTCGGTGGCGGCTTCCGCTTCACCACCGCCTTCAACGCGGACGTGTCCGAGGAGTTCAACCCCTTCGGCCGCTCCTCCAAGCGCGCCCCCGGCACCGAGTGGGGCGTGAGCGCGCTGCTGGACCGCGCCAGCTGGCTGGAGGGCGAGGAGAACGCCGCCCGGGTGGATCTGGGGATGCAGCCGGTGTCCGCCTTCTCCAACGAGATCTGCGTGCTGCCGTGCGTGGACCATGAGCCGTTCTCCGCGCGCGCGGACGGCAACCACGGCACCGGGCTGGAGCGCTTCCTCACCGGCTACGTGGGCGGCACCACCAGCTTCCTCACGTACCTGAACTACGGCCTGCGCGAGAAGGTGGCGGCGGAGGCCGCGCAGGGACGGACGATTTTGCCGGCCTTCAGCCTGGGCGAGGCGGGCATGGCCCTGGGTGCCGGCATCTACGCCGGCTACCGGCCGCCCGTGCTGGACGGCAGCGGCTTCGAGCGCTTCGCGTTCGATCCGGACTCCAGCCTGCCGGACTGGGCCTCGAAGATCGCCGGCAACCTGGACAGCCGCTTCCGGGCGAGGCTCCACACGGGAGTGCGCTCCGGCGTGGAGGCCTACCAGGGAACGCGCGAGGCCACGCGCGCCTACGGCCGCATCTTCCGCGACCCCATCCTCCGGGTGAACGCGAACTCCACGGACGCGGTGGACGGCATCAGCAACCGGGACCTGGTGACGATGCTGGGCGACGACACCACGGGCCGCCAGGTGGTGCTCGGGCTGCGGCTGTTCCACTTCGGCTGCCCGGCCGTCTTCCTCAACCAGGGCTTCTACGACTACCACTCCGACGAGGACGACAGCCTTCCGGACGAGCTCGAGAAGGCCAACCAGTTGCTCAGCGGCCTGCGCGTGGCGCTCAAGCGCATGCAGCACCCCAAGGGTGGCGACTACTGGAGCCGGACGCTGGTGGTGCTGGGCAGCGAGTTCGGCCGCACGGGCAACGGGGGCAAGTTCAACTCCGCCGGCGGCAGCGACCACTCGAGCGATCTGGCCACGCGCTGGATGTCCATGCCGATGATGGGCGGCATCATCGACCAGGCGGGCAAGGGCGGGCGGCGGCTGGGCGAGACGCGCGCCTCGGACCTGCGGGCCCTGGGCCCTGTCTACACCTACCGCTCCGTGCTCAAGACGATGATGGACCTGCTCGGCGCGGACCACGGCACCGTCTTCCCGGCGGACAACCCCATCCAGGATCTGTTCACATGATGCGCACCACGACTGCTTCCGTGCTCGCCGCGCTCCTGCTGGGCTGCGGCGGTGCAGGCACCTACAAAGAGCCCGAAGGGACCATCACCTTCGACCCCGAGCGTCCCGACATGGCCTCACCGGGCACGGTGGCGCCGTACGCGGGGACGAACGCGTTCGTGCTGGAGGCGCAGACGCGCATGCCCACCGGCATGGACCTGCAGCGCAAGGTCATCCTGCGCACCTGCGGCCCCACCAACGGCGTGTGCCACAACCAGAAGGAGTACCCGGACCTGCACACCACGGGCACGTTCGCCAGCGCCATCAACGCGCCGTGCAACCTGCAGCCCGGCACGTTTGGCTCCGTGTACGACCGCTGCGAGCGGCTGGGCGATCGCTTCAAGATGACGGAGCAGAAGTTCAAGGAGATCGAGATCGGCTGGTACGAGGTCATCGTCGGCGCCTACGTGGAGTACAAGGACAACGAGACGCCGCCCTCGGACGCCGCCGGCTTCCACCTGCACCTGAGGGACCCGGTGCCGCTGGACAAGGGCCGGGCGCACTGGGGCACGGGTGCCTTCCTGCGCAACTTCGTCAACGCGGATGGCAACGTGGAGATGCTCTCGTTCGCCAACTACAACACGCGCTGGTGGGTGCTGGATGACGGGCGGCACCTCTACGGCGAGGTGCGCGACTACCAGGCCGAGGACATGGAGGAGCTGCAGGCGGTGGGCATCATCCAGGGTGACCAGAACCGCAACGGCACCTTCGGCGCGCGAGAGGGCCAGTCCGTGCCCCTCATCAACCCCGGCAAGCCGGAGGAGAGCTACCTGGTGGCGCGCATGCGTGGGCACATGCAGGGAGACCCCATCCCCGGAACCCGCATGCCGCTGGCCAACCAGCCGCCGTCGGTGACGGACATGCTGGCCATCATGTGCTGGATCGAGGGCCTGGACCCGAACGCCAAGGCGTGGAACCTGTCCTCCTCCATCAACTACGCGGGGTGCTCCTACTCGGCCAACCCGGAGGCGCTCAGCCTGGTAGGCGCGGGCGTGCACTTCGCGGACCGCGTGTGGCCCATCCTCCAGTCGAGCTGCGGCGGCTGCCACGGCGGCTCCAACCCTCAGGCGGGGCTGGATCTGCTCTCCCCGGGTGCGTGGAACCGCCTGCAGGCCTTCTCCCTGCAGAACCCGACGCTCAAGCTGATCGACTCGGGCCGTCCGGAGAAGAGCTACCTGTGGCTGAAGCTGGCCGGTGATGGCAGCGTCTCCGGCAGCCGCATGCCGCTGGACCCGCTCAACAGTGGCAGCCGCTCGCTGCCCCAGGACCAGCTCGACAGCATCCAGACCTGGATCCTCGCCGGCGCGCTGAACGACTGAGCCGCTGAGCCGCCAGGAAGGCCAGTCTACAGCAGGGGGCTGACCCGACTCGGGAGCCCCCGGTGGCGGCGAGCGCGGGCCGAACTGGTCTGCTTGTCATACCAGTTCGGCCGAAATCAGCCGCTCAGGGCAGGCACTGCTTGAAGGCGTCGCTGGCCTGAGCCTTCTTGCAGGTGAGCCCGAGGGCGCAGTCCACGTCGTCCTTGCACCGGGTGGTCTGTGGGCAATCGCGGCCGGTGCCGTTGGACAGGCCGGAGACCTTGAACATGGAAGAGCTGACATCCTCGGTGATGAGGTTGTTGCCGATGATGCCTTGGGCCTCGTGTCGGAGGTCGATGCGATTGTTGCCAGAGGCGGTCGCGACGATGTCCAGGACGGTCCCGGGATCGATGTTGACCATGATCACATCACGTACGGCGCTCGTGCTCAAACCATCCGTGATGTCGATGCACTCACGCGTCTCTGTGGAGTTGCACGAGTTGTCCTTGTCGAACTCGAAGATGACCGGCAGGTGGATGCCGTCGCTCATGCCGAACCTGTCCCCGTCCTGGAACGATGCGCCCGTCATCGTTCCGATGTCGATGGTTCCGGTAGCGAACCGCGGGTTCTGATCCTGCATGCAGTCGGCGCTGCAGGTGCCGCAGGCGAGGGTGTTGCCATCGTCGCAGGCCTCGGGGCCGTCCTCGGATCCATCACCGCAGACCTTCGTCCCCATGAGGTTCAGCACCTGGCCGCAGTCGTTCCGGCAGGCCGTACAGGTGGCGCCGTAGGCACATGACACCTCGGTGGCGGTGTTGCCGTCGTCGCAGGCCTCGGGACCGTTCCGGATGCCGTCTCCACAGAAGGGACCCGTGAGGGACAGGTTCCCCGAGCAGGTGCTGTTGCACGCGGTGCAGGGCGTGTTGCCATACACGCAGGCCGTCTCGTTGACGGTGTTGCCGTCGTCACAGGTCTCGGGACCGTTCCTGAGGCTGTCACCGCAGTACTGCCCGCGGAGCGTCAGCGACACCTTGCAGTCCGCGCTGCAGCTGGGGCAGCTCGTGGACGGGTATGGGCACGCGGTCTCTGTGGTCTTGTTGCCGTCATCGCAGGCCTCCCCGTCGCTCGTGTCCCGGACGCCGTCGCCGCAGAAGGAGCCCGTCCGGGTCAGCACCGCGGTGCAGGTGCTGTTGCACGGGGAGCAGTCCTCGGTGCCGTAGGGGCACTCGTCCTCGCTCACCGTGTTCCCGTCGTCACAGGCCTCGACGGCGGAGTTCAGGATGCCATCGCCGCAGATGTTGTTCTTGCAGGTGTTGAGGCAGGCATCGCCGTCGCTCGTGTTGCCGTCGTCGCACTGCTCGTTCGCCACGGGGTTGGTGAAGGCGTCACCGCAGCGGCTGATCTTGCAGTTGGAGTTACAGGTGGCGGTGTTGACGACGGCGCCGTTGTCGCACTCCTCGCCGGCCAGCTTGTTCACGATGCCGTCGCCGCACACGGAGGGCGTGCAGTTGAGGTTGCAGACGACGGGCGGAGCCTGGGGCGTGGGGTCCGCGGGATCGCACGGCTCGGTGACGGGCGCCTGCCTGTCCGTGAAGCCGTCGCCGCAGCGCGCCACCTGGCACGTGTCGCGGCAGTCGTCGTGGTTGTCGGTGTTGCCGTCGTCGCACTCCTCGGTCGGGTCCAGGATGCCGTTGCCGCAGCCCTCGCCGGAGCGGCAGTTGGAGCTGCACCCGTCCCCGTCCACGGTGTTGCCGTCGTCGCACACCTCGCCCACCGTGGTGTCCTTGATGTTGTTGCCACACACCTCGGCGGAGCGGCAGTTGGCGCTGCAGCCGTCCGAGTCTCGCGTGTTGCCGTCGTCGCACACCTCGCCCGCCGCGCGATCGACGAAGCCGTCTCCACACCGCTCCGAGGACTTGCAGTCCGCGCTGCAGCCGTCGCCGGAGGCCGTGTTGCCGTCGTCGCACACTTCGCCGGGGTCCTCCTTGCCGTTGCCGCAGGCCTCGTTGGACTTGCAGTCCGCGCTGCAGCCATCCCCGTCGCGGATGTTGCCGTCGTCACAGGACTCGTCGGACTGGACCACGCCGTCGCCGCAGGGCGTCTGCAGGCACTGCGTCCCATCTCCCGAGCAGCTCTGGCTCTCGGGGCAGACGAGGCCGGAGGGGCACGTCACGCTCTTGGGCTCGAAGCACGCGGACAGGGGCAGGACCAGGAGCACGAGCACCCACGTGGGCACGGCTCCACGACGGACGAGGGAAGGGGTAGGGCGCATCATCGGGCACCTCAGAAGCGGAACGTGGCCAGGACTCCACCCTCACCACCGCCCACGATGGGCGTGACGCTCACCGCTGGCGGCTCGGGCGTGGCGCTGGGGGCCTGCTCGAGCTCGTCCGGGGAGATGCGGTAGGGCTGGGCGCGGTTGACGTAGAGCAGCACCATGCCGGTGAGCAGCGCGGCGCCACCCGCGGCGTAGCTGCCCACCGCTACCTTCTGCAGCGTGTCCCCGCGCGAGCGCTTGCTGGCCAGCGAGTCGTCCGGCATGCAGCCGCCGCAGGACAGGACGCCCGCGTCGAAGCTGTCGAAGCTGTCGCGGGCCTGGAGGTGGAGCAGTCCGCCCCCCGCGGCCACGGCCGCCCCCGCGCCCAGCACCGCCCAGGACTTCCACGAGGCCCAGTGCCGCGTGTACCGCGTCAGCTCCTCGTCGGTGTAGAGCTTGATGGGCAGGGTGAGCTTCTCGCCGGGAGCCAGGGTGCGCTTGCGGTCGTTGCGCGGGTAGCCCTCCCGGGTGGCCGAGAAGGTGTGCGGACCGGGGACGACGAAGCCCTGGTGGCGGCCCGGCGCCTTGAAGAGCACCTGGCCGTTCATCATCACCGTGGTGCCCGGCACCTCGCAGGAGATGTCCACGTGGGACAGCTGCGACTCGACGAGCGTCTTGAAGGTACGGGCCCGCTCGAACTTGTCGGCGTCGAGCGGCGCCTCGCCGTAGCGCATGGAGGCCACCAGGTGCGAGTGCAGCGCGATGGGCTCGTTGAGGTTCAGCAGGGCCAGCGCCATGTTGTAGTGGATGGCCGGGTGGTCCCAGAGCTTGAGGGCCTCGCGGTACTTCTCCACGGCCTTGGGGAAGAGGGAGTTCTTCAGCAGGAAGTTCCCATCCCGGAAGAGCGCGAGGGCGGCGGTCTGCTTGTCCTGCGGGACGCCCTTGGCCCAGGGCCGCTCCCCCGTGCCGAGCTCGGGCTGCTGCGCGGCCGCGGGCGTGGCCCCGAGCGTCACCAGCGCCAGCGCCACCATCAGACTGATCGTCAACCTGTTCATCTTCACCCTGGCGGCCTCCTACTTGAGGTCCGTAGCGAAAGAGCCGAGCTGCCCCTCGAGGAACTGGATGCGCTCGCGCTCCTCCTGCAGCTTCTTCTTGAGGGCCTCGGCGGCGCGGATGGCCTTGTCCTCGGCGACGCGCGCGGCCTCCGCGTTCTCGGTGGCGCTCTTCTGGGCGCGCTTGGAGAGCCACTGCGCGTACTTCGCGCGCTTGAGCGCCAACAGCAGCTCGTCGTTGGTGGTGCGCACCTGGGCGTAAGCGGCAGCCAGCTCCTCCTTGGCCTTCTCCGCCCGGGCCTGGGCCTCCTGGCGCTGGAGCTCCTTGGCCTGGGCCTGCGCGAGGTTCTCCTTGGCCTGGGCCTCCGCGGAGCGCGCCTCCTCCGCCGCCTTGCGCGCCTCCGTCTCCGCCTTCAGGGCCGCCACCGCCTGGCGCTCCGCCTCGCGCTGCGCGTTGCGAATCACCACCAGCGCCACCGCCGAGATGGCCACCAGCGCCACCAGGAACACGATGGAGCCCACCGCCAGGAAGCGCTTGCGCCGCGTGGCCTTGGCCGCCTGTCCGAAGACGGCGTCCAGGAAGGCGCGCTGCACCTCGGGCAGCTCACCGCTGTAGCGGCGCTGGAAGCGCTGCGCCTCCTCCACCACCTCGCCTCGCCACAGCAGGTCACTGTCCCGCCCCTTGGCGTGCCACTGCCGGGCCGCGTTGCGCAGCTGCTCCATGAAGACGGAGTCCTCCTGGCCCTCGTCCAGCCAGCGGCGCAGCGTGGGCCAGCTGTGCACCAGCGACTCGTGGACGAGCTCCACCATCGCCCCCGAGGAGCCGCCCCCCGTCTGCACCACCAGCAGGCGCGCCTGCACCAGCACGTCGATGAGGAGCTGGATCTCGTTGGCGTCCTTGGAGAGCTCGCGCAGCTCCTCCAGCGACACGATGGCGCGCGTGCGCTCGGGCGTCACGAGCCGCAGGAAGATGGAGCGGGCCAGCGCCCGGGCCTGGAAGGGGATCTCCGCCAGGATGTGGTCGGCGTGGCTGGCGAGCGCTCCGGCGATGCCGCCCATGGCCTGGTAGCGCTCCTCGGTGAGGAGCCGGCGCCCGGCGTCCCGCTCCTCCCAGAGCTTGGAGGCGGCGAACTGGAGCAGCGGCAGCGCGCCCTGGGTGGACTCCAGGTGCTGGAGCATGCTGTCCACCATGGCCGGCGTCTCGAAGCGGTAGCCGGCCATCTCCGCCGGCTGCACCAGGGCATCCCTCAGGCCGTCCCGGCTGGGCGCGGTGAGGAAGAACAGGCCCTGGTTGAGCTCGGCCATGAAGTGCTCGTCCTCCGGCACCCGGTCCAGGAAGTCCGAGCGGATGGAGAGCACCACGCGGATGGGCGAGGTGGCATCGTCGGCGATGCCGCTCAGGCACGCGGTGAAGGCCAGGCGCTCGCGCGCGTCCGGCACCAGCGTGTAGAGCTCCTCGAACTGGTCCACGAAGACGAGCACCTTGCGCCGCTCGCGCCGGGCGCGGCTGCGCAGCACCGAGCCCACGTAGCCGGGCTCCGCGTACAGCCGCTGGACGAGCTGCTGCTGGGCCTGGATGTCCTCCTCGATGGTGGTGGAGGAGCTCAGCAGCGGCGCGACGATGCTGGCCAGCGCGGCCAGCGGGTGCCGGCCAGGGCGGATGACGAGCGCCTCCCACGCCTCGCCGGAGCGCTTGAGCACCGGCACCAGGCCGGCACGCACGAACGAGGACTTGCCGGCGCCCGACGGACCCACCACCGCCATCAGCGGCTGGTCCTGGATGCGGTTCACCAGCGCCGTGATTTCCCGCGTGCGCCCGAAGAAGCGGTCCGCGTCCGCCTCCTGGAAGGAGGACAGGCCCGCGTAGGGGCTCTCGTCGATGCGCAGCTCGCGCGTGTAGCGGCCCGGCAGGAAGGGCTCCAGCGCGCGCAGCAACGACACCGCGTCCGGGATGCGCTGCTCCTTGGGCTTGATGAGGCAGCGGTCGACGACCTCGGCCAGCGCCGGATCCACGTCGGGGACCATGTCGCGCAGGCGCGGCATCGGCTCGGCCAGGTGCGCGGTGACGGACAGCTGCGGGCCGCGCAGCGGATCCAACGGGTGCTTCCCGGCGATCATCCGGAACAGCATGATGCCCACCGCCCAGATGTCCGTCCGGTGGTCCACCTTGTGGCCGCCGCGCCACTGCTCCGGGGACATGTACGGCACCGTGCCCATGATGGCGCCGCGCCGGGTGAGGTTGGAGATGTTCTCGTCCAGGTTCAGGCCGGTGCCGGTGACGGGCTCGGCGGCGGCGGCCGCGGCCACGTGCGCGGGCACCTCGTGCTCGTGCTCGGGCGGGTGCTCCGGATCCTGGAGCACCTTGGCGATGCCGAAGTCCAGCACCTTGATGGCGCCGGACTCGGTGACGATGATGTTGTCCGGCTTGAGGTCGCGGTGGACGATGCCCTGCGCGTGCGCCTCGGCGAGCGCCCGGACCACCGGCACCATGATCTCCACGGCGCGCGCGGGGGGCAGGCGCTGGCCGGCGATGACCTTGTTGAGCGGCTGGCCCTGCAGGTACTCGAGCACCATGAAGGGGCTGCCGCGGAACTCGCCCACCTCGTAGATGATGACGATGTTCTCGTGGCTGCAGCGCGCGGTGGTGCGGGCCTCGAGGATGAAGCGCTTGGTGACCTCGGGGTTGTCCGAGTGGAGGAACTTGATGGCCACGCGGCGGCCCAGCCGGGTGTCGCGGGCGAGGAAGACGGTGCCCATGCCGCCGCTGCCGAGCTGGCGGATCAGCTCGTATTGGTGGATGCGGGTGCCCGCCGCGGGCACGCTGCCGGGCCCCGAGTGCTGGGTGTCCTCGTGGGTGGCACCCGACGGGTGGCCATCCCCGGTGGGTGGGCGCGAGTGCTCCGCCTGGAGCCGCTGCGAGGGGTGGGCGGTGTTCGGCGCGAAGAGGGCGTCCACATCCGCGGCCTGGGTGCGCTCATCCGGCTCGGGGAGGCCGGGGCCTGCCTGGGGAAGTCCGCTCCTGGCTCTGGCGTCGCTGTTGTTCATCTCGGGTGCATCCCCCCACTTGGCATGCAAGCGGGACATTTTCATGCAGTATGGGACACATTCACAAGGAGACGCGAGGGAAGCTTCTCCGAGCGGCTGCCTGCCGAGCCTGCGCGCAGTCTCACTGGCTCTCGAAGATGAGGGTGCGGTGGTTCTCGGTGTCCGTCACCACCAGGTAGGGCGCGGCCAGCAGGACACCACCGGGCGCGTAGAGGCTCCGGGCGCTCGGGATGGGGTCCTGGTCGGGGTCCTCGATGGGCGGATCACTGCGGGAGCGCGACGTGAGGTCCGGCTGCCCGAGGACGAGCTCCGCGGCGGCTCCATTATTCGTGGGAAACTGGTTCCACAGGGTAATGCGGTTGTTTCCGCGCTCGCTCACGAAGATCTGCTGGCCGGTGGAGTTGACGTTGTTGGGCGCGTTCATGCCGGTGGCGGAGGTGGCCGCGTCGGCGGTGGTGAAGCCCGGCTGGCCGAGGACGAGGTCCGCGGGCTGGCCATTCGTGGTGGGGAACGGGTTCCAGAGGAGCACGCGGTGGTTGCCGGTGTCGGCCACGAGGAGGCGTGTGCCATCCGTCCAGACGCCCTCGGGCCTGGAGAGCGTGGAGGCGGTGGGGGCTTCGGCGGAGGTGCCGTCCTGGTGGGCGTCGTTGGCGACGCAGGAGGTGAAGCCCGGCTGGCCGAGCACGAGGTCCGCCGCCGCGTTGTGCGAGGTGGGGAGCGTGTTCCAGATGAGGACGCGGTGGTTGTCGGTGTCCGCCACCACGAGCTTGCCCTGGACGAGGGACACCCCCGAGGGCGTCCGGAGCGAGCGCCTGTCACAGCGCGGAGAGATGTTGAGGAAGTCCGGCTGGCCGACGATGGCGTTCGCCGGGACGAAGGTGTCCTTGGGAGTCGAGAGGTGGACGACGACGCGGTTGTTGCCCCGGTCCGCCACCACCATGCGTCCTGCCTCGACGGCGATGGTCGCGGGCCTGGCGAGGCCCCGGGGCCCCGCGCTCTCGCTGTGGGGGAAGAAGTCGATCTGCCCGAGGAAGAAGCTGGCGCTTGGGCCGTTCGCCGTGGGCATGACATCGAACCCGACGATGCGGTGGTTGCCCGAGTCCGAGACGTAGAGCCGGCCCTCGACGAGCGTCGGGTGTCCCGCGGGACGGAACTGGGTGGTGTAGCCCGTCGAGTCTCCCTGGTTCGGCAGCCGGAGGGTGAAGTCGTTCTGCCCGAGGACGAGCTTCGCGGGTTGGAAGGTGGTGAGCGCGAACCAGGGCGTGCACTGGACGGTGATGTCGGTGACGGGGCCCGCCACCGTGCCGCTGCCTCCCGTGAGGGCGCAGCGAAAGCCGCGCGGTGGAGTCCCCAAGGTGACCGTATAGGGGCTGCCTCGGGGCAGCTGCGTCTGGAAGGTGAAGGCGGAGGGCGCATCGACGGAGAGCGTCTCTCCGCTGTCGAGGGAGAGCTGGAGGGAGCCCGTCACCCCCGCCACCCGTCCGCCAAGCGTGTACGTCCGCCGCACGCAGGTGGCCTGGACCGAGTCCACGTCCGTGCCGGCGATGCGGCCCGAGGGGGCCTTCAGGGTACAGACCTGCTCCGCGGGAGCGGTGGTGATGGCCACCCGGTAGGGGTTCCCGTCGTCGATGGGAGTCTCGAAGAGGAACGGTCCACTCTGGCTCAGGGTGAGGCGCTCACCGGAGTTGAGCTGGAGGGTGATGCTGCCGTCGAGGCCGCTCACCGTGCCTCCGACGCGGAACTGGAGCGTCGGCTCGGAGTCCCCAGCTCCATCGCCGCACGAGGTGAGGAGTGCCGCCACTGCCACGAGCCCGAACCATCCGCTGCGCATGCTGACGTCCCCTGGCCGGACAGAGGCTCCAGGAGCTTCCTGGAGACCCGGTCACGGTCCCCGACACAGTGGACTGTGCCACGCGGAGCACGGGCGCGGAAGGCGGGGTTACTTAGGCACACACCGTCTGTTGGTGCCGCACGTCAGATGGGACTTACAGTCCTCCTTTCGATCGCACCTTGAACCCTCCTCACAAGAGAACCCCACACCCCCTGAGAGGTCTTCCACGGACAACGCCAGGGGATCGGTCGTGTTGATGCGCTGATTGCCAGCGACTCCAGGATGGTAGTGGGTGAGTATCACGCTGCCTGACTGTGCTTGTGCGGATACAGCGAGCCAGTCCTTCTTATTAAAAGCTGCATTGACGGCGTCCCGGATGGCCGATGCCAATGTCTCACTTTCCCTGGACCAAGGCATCATGATGCAGCAATAACGGCGGTTCTCGTTGCCATAACAGCGTTTCTCGACCGTGCAATCCGCATGGAACATGAAGGTTATGGGAGGAGCCCAGCCGTCGCTGAAGATGAAGGACGTGCCCTCCGCGATGAGGTGAGGAGCTTTGACGGTGATCTTGCCTCGGGCCGGAGCAGGAGCGGCCCGTGTGCACTGACTCGTACAGGTGCCGCAGGCCTGGCCGAAATCGCAGTCCTCGGCTTGATCCTGATGTTCATCGCCACAGTAGGCACCCTTGCGCATTTCCAGGGCACTGCAGGTGGCATTGCAGACGTAGCATGTCTTCGAGCCATAGGGACAAGTCATTGAGCCATTCGCGGAACCGCTGTCGCACACCTCGCCGGAATCTTTCTCCCCATCACCACACGACGGCCCACGGAGAGTGAGTTCTCGCGAGCAGTTGGCGTTGCACATGGTGCAGTCCTTGGTCCCATAGGGACAGCTCGACTCGGTGACGGTATTCCCGTCATCGCAGGCTTCGTTCAGTGGATTTAGGTGGCCGTCGCCGCAGCGGTTCCATAGGCAGTTGGCGAGGCAGGGGCCCTCATTGCTGTGGTTTCCATCGTCGCACTCCTCTCCCTCCTCAATCTTTCCATTCCCGCAAAAGGCGATGAGGCAGTTCTGACTGCAGCGAAACCCCACTCGGTCTCCAGGTGGGTCGCACTCCTCTCTCGCATCGACGCTGTGGTTGCCGCACTCCGCCGAGCGCTTGCAGTCGGCACTGCACGTGTCCCCGTTCACGGTATTGCCGTCGTCGCATGCTTCTCCGGGGTCAGTCACACTGTTTCCGCACTGCTCGTCGGAGGTGCAGGTGCTGTTGCACCGGTCTCCACTCTGGAGGTTGCCGTCGTCGCAGGCTTCTCCTTCCTGGACGACGCCATCGCCGCAGGAGTTATTGATGCACGCCTGGCCATCGGCGGAGCAGGCCCAGCCCGGGGGACAGACGAGGCCCGAGGAGCAGGTCTCGGTTGTGGACTTGGAGCAGGCTGGCACCGACAGCGCCAGGAGCACCAGCGCGGAGGCGAGGGCAACCTTATTGGGGGATGGGCTGTACAAGCGGATCATCGGGCACCTCAGTAACGAAAGGTCATGACTGCACCAGGCTGATCTCCCAGCAGGGGCGCGATGTTGAGCTGCCGCTCGTGCTCGTCCGCCGTGAGATAGCGAGTCTGCTCTTGGTTGGCGTAGAGGAGGACCAGCCCCGTGAGCAGCGCTGCACCGCCCGCGATATAGGCCCCGGTTGCGCCCCGCTGGAGCTGATCCCCGCGGACGCGGAGGGCGGAAATCTCGGGGGCGGGCAGGCAGCCTCCGCAATCCCGGATGGCCTTGTCGAAGCGCTGGTGGCTATCATGCGCGCGGGTGTAGAGCCATCCGCCGCCCATGGCGAAGGCGGCTCCCCCCCCCAGCACGGCCCACGGCGCCCATACGGGCAACCACCGCTCGCCTCGCTTCAACTCATCGTCCGTGTACATCCGGAAATGGAGGGTGAGGTTCTCTCCTCGCCGCAGGGTCCGTCTCCGGGTGTTAAGCTCGGAGGAGTAGCCCTCCTTCCTGGCAACGAAGGTGTACTCGGCGGGAAGCACCCACCGCGTCAGGTGAGCGGGAGAGTGGCACAGGATCTCCTCTCCCGTCGTGACAGTGGCACCTGGGACATCGCAGATGATCTCCAGCTGCGCGAGCTGCTGCTCGACGAGTGTCTTGAGCTGCCTGGCTCGCTTCTGCTTTCCCTCATCCAGAGGCTTCCCGTCGTAGCGCAGCGCCGCCGTGAGGTGCGCATGGAGTTCGATGGGCATGTTGAGGTTCTGCAGCGCCATCGCCATGTTGTAGTGGATGGCAGGGTGATCCCAGTGCTGGAGCGCCTGTTGGTAGCGCTCCACGGCTTGGGCGAAGATCCCGTTTTGTGACAGGGAGATGCCTTCGAGAAAGAGCCGCCTGGAGGACTGTCGAGCCTCCATGGGGACTCCATGTGCCCAGGCCCTTGTATCATCGACGTCCAGCTGGGGGGACTGTGCGAACGCGGGCGCCATTCCTAGAGCGAGGAGGGCCGCGAGGACATGGGGAAATCTGTTCGTCTTCATCCCGTCTCCTCTTCATTCCAGGTCGAGTACGAGTTCACCGAGTCGCCTGTTGAGTTCCTCGATGCGCTCCTGATCTTCCAGTCGCTTCTTCTCGAGTTCCTTCGCGAGCAGGAGAGCCTTCTCCGCGGCCAGACGCTCCGCGCGCGCGTGGCGGTCCGCTCTCCTTTGGGCAGCCCGTGCGCGCTCTTGCGCTCTCCTGGCACCATCCAGTGCTGCTTTCAGCTCCGTGTTCGTACGCTGGAGCCGGGCATAGGCATCCGCCAGCTCCTGGCGTGCCTGCTCCGCCTTGTTCCAGGCCTGCTGGCGCTCCAGCTCCTTGGCCTGGACCTCGGCGAGCCGCTGCCGCGCCTGCGCCTCGGCCTCGACGGCCTTGGCCTCGGACTCGCGCCGACGTTCCACTTCGCCGCGAGCCAGGTTCGCCTGGCGCTCGGCATCCCGCTGTGCGTTGCGGATGACCACCAGCGCCACCGCCGAGGCCGCCACCAGCAGGCCCAGGAACACCATCGAGCCGGCCACCAGGGCCCGCTTGCGTCGCGTGGACGTGGCCGCCTGCGCGAAGACGGCCTTGAGGAACTCCTGCTGCACCTGGGGAAGCTCGCCCTGGTAGCGCCGCTGGAAGCGGCGGGCCTCTTCCACCACCTCGCCTCGCCACAGCAACTCCCGGTCGCGGTGGTTGGCCTGCCACTGCCGTGCCGCGTTGCGAAGCTGCTCCAGGAAGGCCGAGTCCTCCTGCCCTTCGTCCAGCCAGCGCTTCAGCGCGGGCCAGCCGTGGATGAGCGACTCGTGGACGAGCTCCACGGTCGCCCCGGTGGCGCCCCCTCCGGTCTGCACCACCAGCAGGCGCGCCTGGACGAGCTGGTCGATCACCCCCTGCAGCTCGCGGGTGTCCCGGGACAGCTCGCGCAGCTCCTCCAGGGAGACGATGGCGCGTGTGCGCTCGGGCGTGACGAGCCTCAGGAAGATGGCGCGCGCCAGCGCATACCCCTGGGGAGACAGCCCGTTCAGGACGCTGCCCGCATGGCTGGCCAGCGCCCCGGCGATGCCGCCCATGGCCGTGTAGCTCTGCTCGGTGAGCAGCTTGCGCGCCGGGTCGCGCTGCTCCCAGAGCTGGGTGGCGGCGAACTGGAGCAGCGGCAGCGCGCCCTGGGTGGACTCCAGGTGCTGGAGCATGCCGTCCACCATGGCCGGCGTCTCGAAGCGGTAGCCGGCCATCTCCGCCGGCTGCACCAGCGCGTCCCGCAGCCCCTGCCGCTGGGGCGTGGTGAGGAAGAACAGGCCCTGGTTGAGCTCGGCCATGAAGCGCTCGTCCTCCGGCACCCGGTCCAGGAAGTCCGAGCGGATGGAGAGCACCACGCGGATGGGCGAGGTGGCATCGTCCGCCAGACCGGAGAGGCACGCGGTGAAGGCCAGGCGCTCGCGCGCGTCCGGCACCAGCGTGTAGAGCTCCTCGAACTGATCGACGAACAGGAGGATCCGCTGACGCTGGCGGCGCGCACGGCCGCGCAGCACCGAGCCCACGATGCCCGGCTCCGCGCGCAGGCGCTCGACCAGCTTGTGGTGCTCCTTGAGATCATCGGCGAGCGAGGTCGACGACGTCACCAGCGGCGCGAGCAGGTGGGCCAGCGCACCCAGCGGCTCGCGGCCCGGGCGGACGACATGGGTCTCCCAGGCCTCGCCGGAGCGCTTGAGCACCGGCACCAGCCCCGCGCGCACGAAGGAGGACTTTCCCGCCCCCGACGGCCCCACCACCGCCAGCAGGGGCCGATCTCGCAGCCGTCCCACCAGCGCGGTGATCTCCCGCGAGCGCCCGAAGAAGCGATCCGCATCCGACTCCTGGAACGAGCTCAGGCCGGCGTAGGGACTCTCGTCGACGCGCAGCTCGCGGGCATAGCGGCCTGGCAGGAACGGCTCCAGGGCGCGCAGCAGCGCGAGCGCATCCGGGAAGCGCTCCTGCTTGCGCTTGAGCAGGCACCGGTCGACCACCTCGGCCAGCTCCGCGGGAACGTCCGGTGCCAAGTCGCGCAGGCGCGGCATCTTCTCGTCGACAAACGCCGTGACGGCCAGCTGCGGGCCCCGCAGCGGATCCAGCGGGTGCCGCCCCGCGAGCATCCGGAACAGGATGATGCCCACGGCCCAGATGTCGGTCTGGTGATCGACGGGAGCGCCGTTGCCCCACTGCTCCGGAGACATGTACGGCAGCGTGCCGAGCAGGGCGCCACCATGCGTCAGGTTGACGAGCTCCTCTCCCGAGTCCAGGGCCGAGGCGGCCGCGGCGGCATGGGCCGGGCGCAGGCGCAGCACGTTGGTGCCCTCGGCGGCCTGCTCGGGAGCCTGCAGGACCTTGGCGATGCCGAAGTCCAGCACCTTGATGGTGCCCGTGTCGGTGACGAGGATGTTGTCCGGCTTCAGGTCGCGGTGGACGATGCCCTGGGCATGCGCGCACGCCAGCGCCCGCACCACCGGCACCATCAGCTCCACGGCCCGGGCGGGAGGCAGGCGCTGGCCGCTGACGACCTTGTGCAGCGGCTGGCCCTGCAGGAACTCCAGCACCATGAAGGGGGTGCCCTGGAACTCGCCCACCTCGTGGATGACGACGATGTTCTCGTGGCTGCAGCGGGCCGTGGCGCGGGCCTCGAGGATGAACCGCTGGGTGATCTCCGGCGCCGTCGAGTGCAGGAACTTGATGGCCACGCGGCGACCCAGCCGCATGTCTCGGGCGAGGAAGACGGTGCCCATGCCGCCACTGCCCAGCTGGCGGATCAGCTCGTAGTGGTGGATGCGCGTCCCCGCTGCGGGAACGCCCCCCATGCTCTCTCGTTGGGCCATGGCTCCGCCCCCCGCCGTGCTGGCGGTGAGGGGCCGGAGCGCGGCGCCCGCGTCGGTCTGGTTCATGTTCCGGTTTCGTTCCGTGGGATGCAGTTACGAACCGGGGTCCCGTGCTGAGCGAGACGAATGCCCTCGGTCCCCCCCGAGTGTCTCCCAGCCCACCGCACTCCCGATCACCACCCACCATCGTCTCCGACCGCGGCCGGAGACAGGCAGTGCTGGTAGTTAATGCCGGGAATGCCGCACGGAAGTGATCAGCACTTCAGGGCACCCTCTGTGTTCACCAGGAAATCGGTTTTCTCCGATTCCGAGATCAGCCCGCGAGCGCGAACTCGATGCGGCCGAGCAGCTCGTCGGTGGAGACCACCTTCACCTGGACGGGCATGCCGATGGTGAACGTCCGCTCCGGCCCGATGAGGGACGTCTCGCGGGCGTCCGGCCGCAAGGGCCCTCCGGGCAGCGCGTCCACCGGCAGCACACCCTCCACCAGCATGTCGTCCAGCTGCACGATGAGCCCGAAGGGCTTCACGCGGGTGATGCGCCCCGGGTAGCTCTTCCCGACGTGCGAGGCCATCAGCCGGGCCTCGAGCACCCGGTGGCGATCCTGCTCGGCGCGGGAGGCACCCCGGGCGCGCGTGTTGATGTGGGTGGCCAGCTGCTCCACCGCCGGATCCTGGTGCGTGAAGTCCCGGCGGCCATGCAGGTACTGCTTGAGGATGCGGTGCACCACCAGGTCCGCGTACCGCCGGATGGGCGAGGTGAAGTGCAGGTACCAGCGCGCCGCCAGGCCGAAGTGCCCCGAGGGCACCACCGTGTAGCGCGCCGGGCCCAGCGAGCGCCGCAGCACCGAGCGCAGCGCCGGCTCCGCCGTGCAGCCGGAGATCTGCCGGTCGAACGCCCCCAGCGCCAGCGGAGACATCCGGCCGCCGAAGCCCGCCGCGAAGCCCGAGTGCTGCGCGAACGCCGCGAAGTCCGCCACCCGCAGCGGATCCGGCTCGTCCTGGACGCGATAGAGGGCCGGCAGGCCGCGCGTGAGCATCCACTCCGCGATGGCCTCGTTGGCGGCCACCATGAAGCGCTCGATCATCTTGTGCGCCGAGGTGGGGTGCTCGTTCTCGATGCCGGAGACCTGGCCCGTCTCCCGGTCGAAGGTGAAGCGCGCCTCCTCGCGCGCCATCTCGATGCCGCCGCGCCCCGCCCGCGCCACCGCCAGCCGCGCCGCGGCCGCGCGGAACCACGGCATCACCTCGCGCACCGGCTCCATGGGCGAGGAGACGATGCTCTTGTCCAGGAAGTCCGCCACCTCGTCGTAGTTCAGCCGCGCCCAGGAGCGGATGATGCTCTCGTACACGTCCGCCGCGGTGACGCGCCCCTCCGCGTCGATGCGCAGCTCCACCGTGAGGCACAGCCGCTCCTCGCCGGGCACCAGGCTCAGCCAGTGCGCGGACAGCTCCTCCGGGAGCATGGGCAGCACGTGGCCGGCCAGGTACACGCTGGTGGCGCGCTCGCGCGCGGCCTGATCCAGCACCGAGCCCTCCGAGACGAACTCCGCCACGTCCGCGATGGACACCAGCAGCCGCAGCGCCCCGTCCGCCCCCGCCGGCAGCACGCAGATGGCGTCGTCGATGTCCCGCGTGGAGGGCGCGTCCACGGTGACGGTGGGCAGCGAGCGGAGATCCCTCCGCGCCCCCACCGTATGGGGCCGGGCCTGGGTGGCTCGGGCCGCCTCGAGCACCTCGGGCGTGAAGGCCCGCCGCAGGCCGTGCCGGGCGATGACGCGCTCGATGGAGCGGTCCGCCCCGGGCTCCAGCTTGTACACGAGCACGCCCTTGCCGTCGGCCACGCGCGCCACCACCGCGTCGCCGGGCTGCACCTCGACGCCGGCCGCGTCCAGCGGCCAGTCGGTGTTCGCCACCTCCTTGTCGATGCGCAGGTGCGGGGCGCCCTTGCGCAGCACCACCTCTCCATAAACCTGCTCGCGCGGACGCTGCACCAGGGAGAGCCCGCTGGCGGACCAGCGCCCATCCGCGGCCTGGCTCACCGTCGCGGACACCACGTCATCGGCGAGGAAGGGCGCCAGCTCCGGCGGTGGGATGAACGCGGAGATCACCTCACCGGCGGGGGCCGGCTGCACACTGAGGAACCCGAACCCGCGGGGATGGACATCAATACGCCCGGTGACATTCCGTGTAGAAGCAGGAAGGCCCGAGGAGGAGGAAGTCTGAGACATGCTTACGAAGTCCTACCAACGAAAAAATCGAGGTGACTGTATAATTACAAGATAATCTGATAGCAGCGTGACTCACGCTACTGATTCATCTTATTTCTTGGCTCCCCCACTTTCCTAGGAGCTGGGAAATGTCGCGTCGTTTCAACTGGAAGAGCGGTCTGCTGCTGGGTGCCATGGTTGCCTTCTCCGGCTGCACCGAGAACAAGGAGCAGGAGCCGGCCCCCGTGGAGCAGCAGGTCGTGGACGCTCGTGGCTGCGCCACCAAGGACCTGAGCCAGACGGAGCGTGAGGCTGTTGAGGCGACGCTCGCGGAGACCCGCAGCGCGGCCGCCGCGGTCGGCTCCATCACGGTGAACGTCTACTGGCACGTCATCAACAACGGCGCGGGTACCGCGTCGGACCTCACGCAGGCGAAGATCGACGGTCAGATCGCGGTGCTGAACGCGGCGTATGCGAACACCCCGTTCCGCTTCGCGCTGGTGTCGGTGTCCCGCACCACCAACGCCACCTGGTACACCGCGACCCACGGCAGCACCGCCGAGTCGCAGATGAAGAACGCGCTGCGCCAGGGCACCGCGGACGACCTGAACATCTACTCCAACAACATGGGCGGCGGCCTGCTGGGCTGGGCGACCTTCCCGTCCTCGTACGCCTCGTCTCCGAAGATGGACGGCGTGGTGCTGCTGTACTCGTCGGTGCCCGGTGGCACGGCGGCTCCGTACAACGAGGGTGACACGGGCACGCACGAGGTCGGCCACTGGCTGGGCCTGTACCACACCTTCCAGGGCGGCTGCGCCAAGAACAACGACGGCGTGAGCGACACCCCGCAGGAGAAGTCGCCTGCCTACGGCTGCCCGGTGGGCCGCGACACCTGCACCCGCGACCCGGGTGCGGACCCCATCTACAACTTCATGGACTACACGGACGACAGCTGCATGAACACGTTCACCGCGGGCCAGAACGCGCGCATGGACTCCATGTGGACGGCGTACCGCCTCGGCAAGTAATCCAGTCGAGCTGACTCACTTCCTGAAACGCCGGGGTGTTCCGCGCACCTCGGCGTTTCTCTTTTGCGGGCTTCGAGCCGCCGGGCGCGCTGGGCCTGGGCCGCTCGGAAGATGCCCGGACACACGGGCGAGCTCGAAAATCCGAAGCATTGCGGCGCGCACGCCTGGCGCCTCGACGGCCGGGAGCCCGAGGGCGCGCGGTGCCTGGCCGCCTCGAGCGGGAATCCCGCCAGGCAGGTGCTGTTGGCCACGCCGCGATGCGTAAACTCTCACTGATCACCTCAGGCCTGTTGGCGGTGTGGCTCCTCTCCGCGTGCGAGGAGGACGCTCCTTCCAAGGAGCCGCCTTCCGCGGAGACGCCCGCCGCCGAGCTCCCATCCCAGGACATCCAGGACACCGCCGGTCCGCTGACCGTGACCAACTGCCGCGTGCTGACCACGGCGGCGGTGAGCGCCAGCGGAGACGACGGCGCCGGCGGCGTGGCGGCCAACTCGCAGGACGACAACCTGACCACCCGCTGGGCCGGGCCGGGCGTGGGCGCGTGGCTGCGGATGGACCTGGGCAGCGTGCAGACGCTGGCGGGGGCGGCCATTGCCTGGCACCAGGGCAACCAGCGCCAGAACCACTTCGTCCTCTCCACGTCCGAGGACGGGACGACCTACACACAGGTGTACGCGGCCGACAGCGCGCTGAACCTCGATGCGCAGACGTACACGTTCGCCCCGCGGCGGGCGCGCTACCTGCGCGTCACCGTCAACGGCAACACCGTCAACGACTGGGCCTCCATCCTCGAGGCACGGGCGTGCGGAGAGCAGACCTCGCAGCCGCCGCCCACGGAGGACACGGGGCCGGCGCTGCCGCGCAGGCCGTACCTGCAGAGCGTGGGGACCACGAGCGCGCTGGTGGCGTTCCGCTCGGCGGTGTCGTGCACGCCCTTCGTGCGCTACGGCCTGGGCACGGACCTGTCCCGCACGGCGACGGCGACGGCGGCCGGCTGGCGGCACGTGGTGAAGCTGACCGGCCTCAGCGCGGGGCAGACGTACAGCTACGTCGTCGAGGCGTGCGGCTCCGTCACGGGCGTGCGGCAGTTCCGCACGGCGACGACGTCGAGCACGCGGAGCATCCACTTCACGGCGATGGGAGACTTCGGCACGGGCGGCTCCTCGCAGGCGCGGGTGCTGGAGCGGCTCGGGCAGTCGAACCTGGCCGGAGAGCTGATGGTGGCGCTGGGCGACAACGCCTACGAGTCCGGCACGGAGCAGGACTTCCAGGACCACATGTTCACGCCCATGGCGGCGCTGCTGCGGCGGGTGCCGCTGTTCGCCAGCCCGGGCAACCACGAGTACGTGACGAACCAGGCCCAGCCCTACCTGGACAACTTCTACCTGCCGGCCAACAACCCGGCGAACACGGAGCGCTACTACTCGTTCGACTGGGGCCCGGTGCACTTCGTGGCGCTGGACTCGAGCTGCGCCATCGGCCTGGCCTCGTCGGACCGCTGCACGCTGGCGGCGCAGAAGAGCTGGGCGGCCGCGGACCTGGCCGCCACGCGCCAGCCGTGGAAGGTGGTGTTCTTCCACCACCCGCCCTGGTCGAGCGGCGCGCATGGCTCGCAGCTGCTGATGCGGCGTGAGTTCGGCCCCATGTTCGAGCAGTACGGGGTGGACGTGGTGCTCACGGGCCACGACCACAACTACGAGCGCTCCAAGCCGATGGTGGGCAGCGGCGTGGCGCCCTCGGGCAGCCGGGGCGTCGTCTACCTGGTGGTGGGCAGCGGCGGCGCCAGCCTCCGGAGCTTCCCGATCGCGCAGCCGAGCTGGACGGCGTACCGCAACAATACGGACGCGGGCTACCTGGACGTGAAGGTGAACGGCGGCACGCTGGTGGCGCAGTTCCTCAACGCGAGCGGCGCCATCAAGGACACCTTCACGCTGACGAAGACGATCCCGGCCTCCGTGGAGGCTCCGGGCAGTGTCTCGGCCTCGTCGCTGGAGACGCCTCCGGGCCCGGTGGACGATCCGGCCCGCGAGCCGGCGGGGCTGCGCTTCGAGAAGGTGCTGCCTCCGGCGGACACGCCGGAGTCGGTGGCGGACCACGACGAGCCGTCTCACTGAGCCTCGTCGTCCTGGCAAGGTGCCTGCCTGGGGAGCGGGCACCTCTTGCAGCCATAGAGGTGCCTCCGCGCATCACCGTGCGGCTCACCACGCGCAGCAGCTTCACCGAGGGAGGTGCTCGCGCGTCGCCCCCTTCCTGCGGACAGGGGCCGCTTGGGCCTGTGGAGCGCGCCAGGAGACGCGCAGCAGCCTCCTTCAGCGCGGAGCGACGCGCCCGCCGATCTCCGGGAAGCGCTCGTAGGCCCGCTTCAGCGCGTCCAAGTGGGTGGGGTCGTCGTAATCGAGGGGGGCATCCGTGAGTTGCACGACCCATCCGCCCGAAGGCGTGCGCCGCGCCCGCGTGAGCAACTCCGCGTCGCGAGCAGGATCCGGGAACCCGATGGCCTGCGCGGCAGCGGCCGACCAGTAGTTCAGCCACCCAAGGCACCAGGGAATCTCAGGCGCGGAGAGCTTCTGTGGAAGGTTGAGCATGGGAAGCCCACGCGGTGAGAACTCTGGTGCATGAGTCGAGCGGCGGACCTGCTCCGCGACTTTCGAGCCGAAACCGTACGGCGACGCATGCCCCCAGAACGCGCGGGCACCATCCGCCACGCCCTCGAGCACAGCCGCCGCTGCCGCGATCACGGGCTCGTCCAGTGGCAGTTCTGCATGCACTTCAGACAGGGACTGACCGCCTGGGCTGAGGAGTCCAGGTCTTCCCCTCCCGTTGACCGTGACGGGGTAACTCTCGTCCCCGTTGCACAGAAGAGGGAATTTCCCGTCCTGCGTCCTTTCCACGAGCCACGCATCGCGCTGCGGCAATGCGATGGGGCGTGCTCCTTTGCCTACTTCCCACTCCAGGCGCAGGCCGGGGAGCGCCTCTTCCATCCCATGGACGACAGCGAGCGTGCGGCTGTCTTTGCCCACGAGCGCAGGCGCGTAGACAATGAGGGTGAGGGCTCTAGGTCTGGTCATCGTCTGCACCCCGTGACGACGACATCAAGTGAGAAATCCGCCTCGAGCAGCGCGTCTTTGTGCGCTTGGGTGCTCACCCCGATGATGAAGTCATATCCACATGCCTCCGCGGTTCTTCGCTCCCTTTGTATTTGCTCCAACTCCTTCTCGAGCTCTCGCCTCCGGATGAAGTCAGGATATGTGTCAAATCGATGTGTTTTGATCTCCCACAGCACGCGCACGCCGACTTGCAGAGCATCGAATCGCTCACCGCCCACGAATACGTCCATGCCGGGATAGCGGTTGGGCGGAAACCTATCGGCGCACTCGTTATGCGGGACATCCTGGCCCGCGTGCCGCACCGGGATTGGCTTGCACTCCGGGGGCTCCCTGGGATCGGATGGTATGGGCGGGAAGGTGTCTCCGGTCGGTGAGCCCTTTGGCTTCGGCGCTCGGTTCGCCAAAGGTTCTTTCGCAGGCCGCGTTTGAGTCTTGGGCTTCGCACGCTCACGGGCTGCGTTCCGCTGGTAAACATCAATCCCCTCTTGTATGGCGGCTGCAACCACCACCGCGCCAATCACAACCACTGCTCCGGTTACGACTGCCGGTGACGCAAAGATACAGAGGGCCACGGCCGCGGGAACTGCTGCGGCCGCGGGGGCAGAGGCGACAGCGCATTTCCCGGTGACATCACGAAACCTGACCCTGTCGCGGTCGAGAGTGTGAAAGCACCTCTCCGCCAGGATAGGCCATTCGTTAGAGGCTTCGCGCACGACGCAATGCCCGTCATCCGTCCAGGGGTACTCCGCTGCCCGCTGAAGGTTGGCGTACCTCGGACTCGGGTCCTCCCACTCTCCCGGGCTCGCATCCATCGTGGCGCAGGCCGAGAGAAGGAGCAGGAACAGGGGGGCGCCGCACGTTCGCTGGAGCATGGAAGGTCCTTTCAATCAAGCGAGGTGCTGCGGGTCAAGGCTACGCCGGTTCTCCGCTGGAGCGGATCAGCACGCCCCGGCAGCGAGAGCCGATGGAGGAGCGCCCGCGTCCGACAGCTCCGCCCATGGGAGGCGCGCTCCCGGACGGCCTCTTCATATGCGCTTCACCTCCCCGGCCTCCTGCTACTTGCCCACTCGTGCAACCAAGGGCTCCCCGCGAGTTGGTGACACACTCGCTTGCCCGCTACCACTCACGAAATGAGGCGCACTCCCCCGCAGTGCTCGCTGTTCTCACTACCGTCGCCGCGCTCGTGGTCCCCAGGCTCCAAGCCATTGCAGTGGCAGTTGGCATCCTCACCCCCGCCGTGGCGATCTTCACCCTCATCCTCCGGACGTTCCGCACTGCCGCTCACCGCCGCTGGACTGAGCAACAGGAGGACGTTCTTCGCGAAGGTGGCCGTAGCTTCAAGCTTCAGGTGCTCCGCAAGGACCGTGCATCTCTTCAGTGGGCAAGCGCTGAAGGGCGCCTGCTCGTCACGAAGGACGCCCCTTGGGGTTGGTATGTCGTGCTCGAGACCAAACTCCCACCGAAGAGCCCAGGCACTTGAGACTCTGATGCGAGAAGCACCCTCTACAGGGCTGTTTTGCATCTCAAGCGGGAGGTGACGGTGGAACTGCTGGCCGCTTGGTGCGAGCACGCCAGCCAGCCTGATGAGGGGCTGCTGCTCAATGCCAGTTCTTCGTTGAGCGATGAGGCACGCTGGCAGGAGGAGCGCACCCAGTGGGTCGAGCGGGAGTACGACCTGCTGAGACTGGCGGTATGAGGAGCAGACCGGCCCGGCCACATGCCGCTGCTGGTGGCATGGGAGAAGGTCTTCCTGGGGCTGGCAGCAGCTCTGCTGCCGGCGCTGCTCAAGGCCGCCGATGAGCCGCTGCTCGACCGCCGGCTCCGGTGCGCGACGCACGCACCGCCCCCGAGTCCCCGCCGCCTGCCGGGGAGCAGCCCGTGTCGGGCCAGAACGCCAGCAACTGGTATGCTTGTCATACCAGTTCGCAACCAGTCGGGCCGACAGGCGGCGGCCAGGGCCACGAGGAGCGGGGCGCCAATGTGTGTGCCACTTCGAGAGTGGGTTGGCACACGGCCGGTGTGGCAGCCCCTGGCCGCAGGGCCATGGCGCCGGCGCCCGAGATAGGCATGATGCGTCGGGAAAGGTGTCGGAACTCGCGCGTCAGGGTTGACGTGGCGGGGAGGAGTGCCGACCTTGCCTCCCCACTACCCACTCCTTATGTCCCGGGCATTCCGACGCAGGGCCATCATCCTCCTCAGCATCCTCGTTGGCGGCGCGGTGGGTGCCGCGAGCTTCACGTTCGCCTATGCCAAGGGGACCTCCTACCTGACGGATGACCCGGCGGCGTGCGCCAACTGCCATGTGATGAACGAGCAGTACGCGGGCTGGCGCAAGGCCAGCCACCGCCACGTGGCCGTCTGCAACGACTGCCATGCCCCGAAGGCCTTCCTGGGCAAGTACGCGACGAAGGCCCTCAACGGCTGGCATCACTCGGTGGCCTTCACGACCGGGGACTTCCACGAGCCCATCCGCATCACCGCGCGCAACCGCGAGGTGACCGAGGGCCAGTGCCGCGCCTGCCATGAGGACATCGTCCAGGCCATCGATCCGGCGCATGGCCAGGCCCCCGCGGGAGCCTCCACTCCCGCCGCGCAAGAGCCCATCTCCTGCATCCGCTGCCACGCCTCGGTGGGTCACCCCGAGGAGTGAATTCCTGGAGAGAACCCACTGTGTCCTCGACCGCTCCCTCCGAAGCCCGAAGCCTCCGACGCCGCGTGCTGGCGCTCTACATCGCCGTGGGGCTCGTCTCCGCGCTGGCCATCGTGCTGGTCATCGCCCTGCTCATCAACATCTCCCAACGCAAGCACGAGGCGAAGAACCCCTTCTTCCGCGTGGTGGAGCTGACCGACGACACGGTGGACCCGGAGGTGTGGGGCAAGAACTTCCCCCTCCAGTACGACGGGTACAAGCGCACCGTGGATCAGGTGCGCACGCGCTACGGCGGCAGCGAGGCGGTGCCCCGTACGCCCACCAAGGCCGACCCGCGCACGGTGGTGGCGCAGAGCCGCCTGGAGGAGGACCCGCGGCTGAAGACGATGTGGGCCGGCTATGCCTTCGCCAAGGACTTCCGCGAGGAGCGCGGCCACGCGCACATGCTGGAGGACCAGCTCTTCACCGAGCGCCAGCAGGTGACGCAGCAGCCGGGCACCTGCCTCAACTGCCACGCCTCCGTGTACACCGCGTACAAGAAGCTGGGCGACGGGGACCTGAAGAAGGGCTTCGAGAAGCTCAACGCGATGCCGTACTTCGAGGCCCGCAGGAACGTGGAGCACCCGGTGTCCTGCATCGACTGCCATGACCCGGCGACGATGCAGCTGCGCGTCACCCGGGTGGCCTTCATGGAGGGCATGGCGCGGCTCAAGGCCTCGCAGGGCATCCAGAACTACGACGTGAACCGGGACGCCACGCGCCAGGAGATGCGCGCCTTCGTCTGCGGCCAGTGCCACGACGAGTACTACTTCCAGGGCAAGGAGAAGCGCCTGACGTACCCGTGGGACAAGGGGCTGAAGATCGAGAACATCCTCGCCTACTACGAGGAGAACGGGCACAAGGACTGGACGCACGCGGAGACGGGGGCGCCAGCGCTCAAGGCGCAGCACCCGGAGTTCGAGCTGTGGAACCAGGGCATCCACGCGCGCTCGGGCGTGGCATGCGCCGACTGCCACATGCCCTACGAGCGCGTGGGCGCGCTGAAGATCAGCGACCACCACGTGCGCAGCCCGCTGCTGAACATCAACCGGGCGTGCCAGCCCTGCCATCACTTCTCCGAGGAGGAACTGCGCTCGCGGGCGGAGGCCATCCAGGAGCGGACCTTCAACCTGCGCAACCAGGCGATGGATGCGCTGGTGGGGCTCATCGAGGACACGAAGGCGGCGCGCGCGGCGGGCAAGTCGGAGGCGGAGCTGGCGCCCGTGCATGCGCTGCAGCGGCGCGCGCAGTTCATGCTGGACTTCATCGAGGCGGAGAACTCCATGGGGTTCCACGCGCCGCAGGAGGCCGCCCGCATCCTCGCCGAGTCCGCGAACATCTCCCGGCAGGGGCAGATCCTCCTGAGGGATCCGAAGTTCCAGCCGCAGCTGCCGGGCCAGCCTCCGCCGAAGGCCGGGGACGCGAGCGCGGCCCCGGGCAACCCTGCCTCCTCCACGCCGGAGAAGCCCGCCTCCCACTGAGGCTTCTCCAGCGTGCCGCGTCAGCGGGGCTCCACTCTCCCGCCGGGCTGGAGGAAGCGGTCCACCTGTGCGCGACCGGCCGCGTCGCGCCGCACGCCCTCGTGGACGGGGTTGTCCTGAGCGGGCAGGTCCGCGACGGTGCCCGGCAGCGGCTCCGGGAGCTGGAAGTCGAACTGCACCAGCGCCGAGCCCTCCAGCGCTCCCGGCTCACGCGGGAGCGCCGGCACCTCGCGCGTGGCGGGCAGCTGCTGAACCAGGCCCAGGGCGCGGGCGTGCAGCTCGGTGGCCACGTTGGGCACCTGGGCGTCTCCCAGCCCGTACTGCACGAGCAGCCTGCGCTGCTCGGGCGCGCCAGGGTAGGGCGACGTCAGGACGTGGGGCGCGTAGGTGAGGGGATCGATGCGGTCGAAGCCCGTCTGCAGCAGGGCGGCGAACTTCTGCTGGTCGAGCGCGTCGGGCACGGTCTGGGCGATGGTGCCCAGGAACATCCCGAAGGGCCGGGCCCGGAACATCATCAGCGTGAAGTCCGCTCCTCCCACGCTCAGCACGGCGCGCGCGATGTGCGGACTGAGCGCCAGGTACGTGCCACCGAGGATGTGGCCCTGGCTGATCCCGTAGAAGTACGTCTGCTCCGGGTCGTACACGAGCACCCCGTCGTCCTTCAGGGCCGCCACGTCCTTGAGCGTGGTGCGAGCCGCGTAGGTGACGGCCAGCTGGTTGACCATCGCCTGGTGCACGCGGTCGGTGAAGCGCAGCGTCTGGCTCGGGTTCTGGCCCATGGCGGCCAGCACGCCCGGAGCGTCCGCGGTGGACATGCCCCACCAGTCCACCGTCACCACCACCATCTTCGTGGCCTGGATGAAGGGCCGCACGAAGCTGCCGTCCGCCTCACCCCGGCCGCCGAAGAAGCCATGGCCGAACTGGAGCAGGCGCACCGGGGCGACCGACTGCCCCCAGACGCTGCGAGGAATCTGCAGCGTGAAGGGCACCTCCGCCTCGCCGTTCTGTCGCACGCGGCCTCGAGCGTCCCGGGCGAGCAGCGCGCCCGGCTGGTCGTTCTCCATGAAGAGCGGCACGCGCAGGGTGCCGGTGATGCGCCGGGCGATGTTCGCGTCCACGTCATCCTTCACCTCGCTCACCGTGACCGCGGGCGGGGTGGTCGCCAGCGCCATGCTGGCGAGGTGCCGCACGTCGAGCATGTCCCTCGTCACGTTCTCCTGTGACTGGGTGGTGAAGTCCCACGCGAGCTGCAGCTCGGAGCGAGGGATGCCCGCGGCCTCCAGCACCGGGAAGATCTCCAGGTCGTAGCGCCGGGCGACGGGCTCCAGGATCGGATCCCCCTTCGTCACTCCGTCCCGGATGCGGCGGAAGCCCTCGGGTGTGGGGACCGGGCTTCCATCCTTCGCCTTCAGCCCGCGCAGGGCGACGATGTAGCGGGCCTGGTTGCGCAGCCGGACGAGCGGCCGGAGGATCAGCGCGCGGCGCTCGTCGCTCGGCGCCCGCGGGTCCAGCTCGGCGAGGTGGAGCACGCCCTCACCGCGCTCGACGTCGAGCAGCACCGTGGCGCCGTCCTTCGCGGCGCTGGGGCTGCGGACGGAGGGCAGCTGGGTGGCGTCCACGCCCCCCCGGAAGAGGGCGAGGATCTGCGTGCCGTGAGACCAGCCGTCCGCCGGGTGCAGGTCCGTGAAGTCGAAGAGCGCCCCGCTTTGCGCCTTCAGCTTCACGTCCTCGGTGAACTGGACGCGGCGTCCCGAAGGCAGGGTCGGGTCCTTCGCGAGGAAGCGGTCCGACGGGAAGGGCAGGAGGCAGTCATGCTCCGCGGCGATGGGGTTGCACCCCTCCGGCACCTCGAGGGGGGGCAGGGGCGGCGTCGTCTCCTCCTTCTCCGAGCAGCCCGTCCCCAGCAGCAGCAGCCCCAGCAGCCCGGTGCAGCTTCCTCGCATCCAGTTCCTCATGGGTTCATGACTCCTTCGTGTGAGAGCGCGCCCCAGGGCGGCGAGCGCTGGATGTAACCGGTTTTTTCGGTCCTGCGTACACAGGAGCAGAACGTCGCCGCCCTGGCGACGGAATCTCCCCTTCCCATTCTGGAGCCGAGCCATGATCAACCTGAACGCTGGACGTGTATCCGCCCTCTTCCTCTCCGCGCTGCTGGGCGCCGGCTGTGGCGGCGAGGAGGCCGTCGAGGAGCCCCAGAACGCCGACGGCTCCACCACCTTCAAGGTCCGGCTGGAGAACGTGGCCCGGTTCAACCAGCTCAAGTCCGGCGTCTACAACACGCGGGTGGGTGGCACCGCCCCCGGTCCGCTGGCCCCGGGCGAGGCGTATGAGTTCTCCTTCACCGCGGGTCGGGGTCAGAAGCTCTCGTTCGCGTCGATGCTGGGCCAGTCCAACGACTGGATCTTCGCCACCCCGCCGGGCGGCATCGAGCTGTACGAGAACGGCTATCCCATCTCCAAGGACGTCACCTCGAGCATCTCCCTCTGGGACGTCGGCACCGAGGCGGACGAGGAGCCAGGGGTGGGCGCGCACACCGGCCCCAACCAGGCCTCCTCGATCGACGGGCCGGGCGCTCCCGACTCGGACCCGAGCGTGCGCAGGGTGATGCCGCTGACGCGGCTGGCCAATGGCACCTCGTTCAACGTGCCGCCGGTGGCGTCGATGATCAAGGTCTCCGTCCACTCGGACGTCCTCTCCCGCCGGTTCACCGTGCGCATCGAGAACGTGGCGAACGACTCCTCCACGCTGCAGACGTCCAGGGGCGCCCGTCCGGTGCGCATCTCCCCGGGCGTGTGGGCGCTGGCCACGAGCGGCGAGCCGCTCTTCACCGAGGGCAAGGCGGACCGCGGTCTGGGGCTCGAGGCCATCGCGGAGTCGGGCGCGGTGACGCAGCTGGCGTCCGAGCTGACCAGCGGCACGGGCGCGGCCACGCCGCTGTCTCCGGGCGTCTTCGTGGTGCACCGCGCCGCCGGCCCGATGTACCGCCTGGGCGAGGCCGACCGCGGCATGGGCCTGGAGCGCATCGCCGAGGAGGGCAACCCCGCCACGCTGGCCCAGGCGCTGAGTGAGTTTCTGCCGGTGGGGACGAAGAGCGGCACCTTCACCGCTCCGGACGGGGACTACGGCACCATGCCGCTGACGCCGGGCCTGGCCTACTCCTTCGAGGTGAAGGCCTTCCCGGGGGACCGCCTCTCGCTGGTGACGATGTACGGCATGTCCAACGACTGGTTCTTCGGCACCGCGCCGGAAGGCATCGCGCTGTTCGACGCGGCGGGCATGCCGCTCACCGGCGACGCCACCGCGATGATCCACCTCTATGACCTGGGCTCCGAGCTGTCCGAGGAGCCGGGGGTGGGCGCGAACATCGCCCCGCAGCAGCCCGCGCCGAACACCGGCGCGGCGGACACCGACAACAAGGTCCGCGAGGTCTCCTCCTCGGTCTACGGCACGCCGGTGCCGCGGCACCTGAAGCTGACCATCAGCCGCTGAGCCGTCCGAGGCCGCGCGTTGGAGCCTCTCAGTCCACGCGCGCGGCCCGCCAGGCGCTGAGTACCCAGAGCTGCACGCCGACCATGAGCGCGGTGACGAGGAACATCACCCACGTCATCGCGGAGGCGTAGCCGAGGCGCAGGTACTCGAAGCCGTTCTGGTAGAGGTAGAGGGGCAGGAAGGTGGTGGCGTAGCGCGGCCCGCCGTGGGTGATGACCAGGGCGGGCACGAACGTCGCCTGGAGGCTGAGCACCACGTCCCGCGCGGCCAGCAGCCCCAGGGTGGGCCACAGCAGGGGCAGCGTCACGCTGCGGAAGGTGTGGAAGGCACTGGAGCCCTCCATCGCGGCCAATTCGTACAGCTCCACGGGCAGCTCGCGGCGCGCGGCGAGCAGGACGACGAACATCTCGCCCACCTGGAACAGGGTCAGCAGCGCCAGCGAGCCGCGCGCCCCCCACGTCGTGAGCAGCCACCCGGAGCCTGGCCCGGTGAGCTCCAGGATGGAGGAGAGCGGTCCATAGAGCGGGTTGAGCAGCCACAGCCACAGCAGCGCGTAGGCGATGTCGGGCACCACCGAGGGCAGGAACACCGCCGCCCGCGCCACCTGGCCGCCCCGGGAGAGGGCCAGCGCCAGCCCCAGCGCCAGGAGCAGCCGGGCCGGGACGGTGAGCGCGGCGAAGAGGAGCGAGTTGTTCAGCGCCGTCCAGAACAGCGGATCGTTCCACAGCCGGGTGAACTGGGTGAGCCCCACGAAGCGAGGAGGGCTCAGCGCGTCATACTCGGTGAAGGCCAGCCCCAGCGTCAGCAGCGCGGGCAGCCCCACGAGCACCAGCGCCGCGACGAGGAAGGGCAGGGCGAGCAGGCTCAGTCCACGCCTCATGAATGCCGCCCCCGCCCCATCACCGTCCCAGCCATCCCTGGCCTCGCTCCTCTCCGAGGAAGGCCCCCTGCGCTCCGAGGAAGGCGATGACGGCGGGCACGGTGATGACCACCGCGCCGGCGAGCAGCACGGGCCACTGGGTGGAGCCGAGCAGCTCCAGCGAGTGCAGCGCCAGGGGCGCGGTCAGCGACTCCTCGCCCCGGAGGTACAGCAGCGGATCGATGAAGCTGCTCCAGAAGAGGGCGAAGGCCAGCAGCCCCACGGCCGCGCTGGTGGGGCGCACCAGGGGCATGGCCACGCGGGCCCAGAGCCGCCACGGGCTGGCCCCCTCCAGCCACGCCGCTTCGAGGATGTCCGAGGGGATGCGCCGGAAGGCGACGGCGTAGAGGAGCACGAAGAGGGGGCTGCCGCCCATGAGCGCGGGAGCCACCAGCGGGATGGGCGTGTTGGTGAGGCCCAGCTCCTTGAAGACGGCGAAGCGGGTGATCCACAGCGCGGTGCCGGGCACCATGACCAGGCCCAGCACGGCGGCCACCAGCAGGCGCCTGCGCCACCCGGACGACTGAGCCAGCGCGAGCCCGGCCCACGAGGCGGTGATGACACTGAGTGGCACCGCCACCGCGCAGATGAGCATGGAGTTGAGGACCGCGACGTCGAAGGGCACGAGCCGGAAGGCCGTGGTGTAGGCGGTGAGCCCGGGCTCCGCCGGCAGCAGCTCGATGCCACGAGGAGGGGGCAGCCCCGGGGCGCGCAGGGAGCCGGTCACCATCACGACCAGGGGCGCCAGGAAGACGGCGGCCACCAGTCCGGTGGCGACGGTCCGCGGCAGGCCGAGGCGTGCCCCTCCTCTCATCTCCTACCGCCTCACCTTGGAGGGAGCGAGGAGGCCCACCGTGGCCTCGTCGAGCTCGTACCCGAGCGTCGTCACCTCATCGCGGCGCCGGAGCAGGTGCTTCGCGGAGCCGCCGGGGCCTTGCTCCGGGTCGGCGGGCGCCGAGGGATCCCGGAGCAGGGTGCCTCCCTCGGGCACGGTGTAGAACCACTCCTCCACGATGGGGTCAGCGCGGGTCTCCAGCTCGTTCCACTCGGGGGTGCTCGGCAGCCGGCGGATGGTGGGGATGGAGTCCAGGAAGACGCGGGCGGAGGCGGGGCGCTGGCTGGGATCGAGGAAGGCGGGGCTCTCGGCCACCTTGCGCAGCGAGGGCACGGTGCGGCCGGTGTGGGCGATGAGCTCGGCGCCCACGGGCCCGAGCGCGAACTCCACGAAGCGGAAGGCCTGGTCCTTCACCTTCGAGTCGCGGGCCATGCAGTAGGCGTCCGAGTGGAGCACGGTGGCGGCGGCGCGGTTCCTGGGCAGGGGCGCCACGTCCCAGTCCAGGGCCTGCACCGAGCGCAGGGTCGGCACCAGCCGACGGCTCTGCAGCAGCATGCCGAGGCGGCCGGCCATGAAGCGCGCCTCCAGGTCCTCCGACTTCGCCTCCTCCAGCGAGGGCGTCACGCGGTGCACGCGCTGGAGCTCGAGCACGAAGCGCAGGGCGTCCTGGGAGGGCTGGGTCAGCAGCAGGAACCGCGTGGGGCGCTGCAGGTTGTCCACCACGTCACCGCCGGCCTGCCAGAGGAAGGGCGCCAGCCGCGCGAGGGTGGGCTCCATCCCCAGGCCATGGATGTCGTTCCTGCCGTCTCCATCCGTGTCCTGGGTGAGCGCCTTCGCCGCCTGCCGGAAGTCCTCCCACGTCCAGTCGCGCGTGGGCAGCGGCACCTTGAAGCGCTGGAAGAGGCCCCGGTTGTAATAGACGACGAGGCTGGAGATGTTCTGCGGCAGGCAGGTGAGGGTGCCCTGGTAGCGGAACGCCTCCACGGTGGCGGGGTACAGGTCCGCCTCCTTCAGCGCGGTGCTCTTCTCCAGGCGCATGCCCAGGGGCTCGAGCACGCCCTTGCCGGCGAACTGCGCGTAGCGCCGGTAGTTGAGCAGGAAGAGATCCGGCGGCGTCCCACCCGAGAACCCCGTGGTGAGCTTCACCATGTGGTCCTTCTGCTTGCCGATGGGGATCAGCCGAACCTTCACGTCGGGGTTCCTCGCCTCGAAGGTGGCGATGAGCTGGCGGTAGGCGTCGACCTCGATGGGATCGCCGAAGAGCTGGAGGGTGACCTCCGCGCTGGCGGTACTCGGCGCGTCGGGAGGGCGGGTGTCGCTCGGGGGGGCCGCTGGCGCTGCCTTGGAGTCGTCCGCCTCCTTCTTGCACCCACCCAGCAGCGCCGCGAGCGCGAGGCTCCACATCACCGTCCAGGCCGTCCGCTTCATCTCTTCTCTCCGAGGACACTCAGGGATGCTCCGGGCCGTCTTCTGCCAGCCACCCGCTGCCCTGTCCAGCCGCGCAAGCCCTGGCGGACAGGACGACGGGCGCGTCTGTCCTGTTCGCGTTAGACTCCCGACCCATGAGTGACGTGAGTCGCAGGGATGCGCTGAAGCTGATTGCCGTCGCGGGCGCGTCGGCGACAGGCTGCACGGACAGTTCTCGGAAGCCGGAGGAGAAGGGGATGAGTCAGAAAGGTAGCGAGCAGGTGGACGTCGTCGTCAGCGTCAATCCACTGGGATTCATCTGGGAGACGCCCGACCCGTTCCTCTTCTGCGTCCACCATGACGATCGGTATCCGAAGGGCAACGAGCACATGGGGCCAGCCGCCTCGCTGGCGGGCCGCGACATCGGGCAGGACTTCGTGGGCAAGGACGGCTGGCGCATGTACCACGGGAGGACCGTCCCGGGGTTCCCGCAGCACCCGCACCGTGGCTTCGAGACCGTGACGGTGGTGCGCAGCGGACTGCTCGACCACTCCGACTCGCTCGGCGCCGTGGCCCGCTTCGGGGGCGGCGATGCCCAGTGGATCACCGCGGGCAGGGGGCTGCTCCACTCGGAGATGTTCCCCCTGCTCAACCGCGAGGCGCCCAACCCGGTCGAGCTGTTCCAGATCTGGCTCAACCTGCCGAAGGCGGACAAGTTCGCCGAGCCGCACTTCGCCATGCTCTGGAACCACACCATCCCGCGGCATGTCGCGCGGGACGCGGAGGGGCGCACCACCGAGGTGACGCTCGTGGCGGGCCGGCTGGGAGACGTGAAGGCGCCGCCGCCCCCACCGAAGTCGTGGGCCGCGCGCCCCGACACCGACGTCGCCATCTGGACCATCAAGCTGGCGCCCAACGCCCGGTGGACCCTGCCGGCCGCCGCGCGAGGAAGCAACCGCCGGCTCTACTTCTTCCGGGGCTCTCGGCTGAGCGTGGGCGGGAAGGTCATTCCCCCCTCGCACTCCGCGACGCTCCGCTCGGAGCTCGACGCGGTGCTGGAGAACGGGCCGGACGAGACCGAGTGCCTGCTGCTGCAGGGGCGCCCCATCAGCGAGCCCGTCGTGCAGTACGGGCCCTTCGTGATGAACTCGCGCGAGGAGATCCAGCAGGCCTTCGCCGACTTCCAGCGCACGCAGTTCGGCGGCTGGCCCTGGTCGAGCAACGATCCGGTCCACGCCCGGGAGGAGGGGCGCTTCGCGCGCCACGCCGACGGCCGCATCGAGCGCCCCGCCTGAGCCGTGGCTACCCGTGCGCCGCGCGGGTGACGCTCCGGCTCTCGCGCTGATCCCAGCCGTAGAGCCGGGCGCAGTTGTCCCAGAGGATCTTCCGTCGGGCGCTCTCCGGGAGGGGAATCTCCAGGAAGCGCTCCACGGCCCGGGGGTAGCGCGAGTCCGGGTGCGGCCAGTCCGTGGAGAAGACGATGTTGTCGGCCCCCAGGGCGTCGACGACGTGCGTGACGAAGTCCTCGTCCGCCTCCACGGAGACGACGCACTGCCGCCGGAAGTAGTGGCTGGGGGGCTCGGGGAGCTGCTGGTGGGTGACGCCCAGCTGGATCTCCCAGTGCTCGTCCATGCGGTGCAGCAGCCAGGGCACCCAGCTGCAGTTGCCCTCCAGGAGGCCCACCCGCAGCGTGGGGTGTCGCGCGAGCACGCCGCCGCCGCAGAGGGCCATGGCCGCGTACATCATCTCCATGGAGTGGCAGGCCACGTGGCGCAGGAAGATGTTGCCGCCGAACTGGCTCCCCGCCTGCGGCAGGTGCGAGCCGACGCCCTCGTGGAACACCACGGGGATGTCCAGCCGGGTGCACGCCTCCCAGAGCGGCTCATACGCGGCGTCGTACCACTGGCGGCCCTGCACGGGGTTGGGGCGCAGGAAGATGGCGCGGAAGCCGAGCTCCTCCACGGCGCGGCAGGTCTCCCGCACGGCCTCCTCCACGGAGTGCGGAGCCACCATGGCCGCGCCGAACAGCCGCTCGGGCGCGCGCTTCACGTAGTCGGCGAGCCAGTCGTTGTACGCCCGCGCCACCGCGCCGGCGTACTCCGGCTCCAGCTCATCCACGGCGAGCGCGAGCAGCCCCGAGGTGGGGAAGACGACGGTGGCGTCCACGCCCTCGGTCTCCATGGCCTCCAGCTGCGTGTCGGCGGACCAGCCGCGCCGGGAGGAGTCGGCGAACCGGGCCTGCTGGAAGCGCTCCAGCGAGCGGGCCTCCGGGCGCTGCTCCATGGCCTGGCGCACCATGGCCCGGACCTGCGCCGAGGGCAGCACCGACGGCAGCGGGCGGCCGTCCGGACCCCGGGGATCGAACCAGGGCATGATCCGCTGCTCGAGCTCCATGTAGACGACCGCGTTGCGGAAGGCGAACTCCGAGCTGCGCGGAGCTCGCTCCCGGAAGCGCGGCTCGATGTACCGCTCCCATAGATCCGGAGGCTCCACGCAGTGCATGTCGCTGTCGAAGACCCTGTAGCCTGCTCGTGCCATGGCTCGTCGCTCCCGTGTCGGCTGCTCCCGGGAGACAGAGGCGCCCCACGGCGAGCGTGACGGGCGTGCCGCTCGGCGGCCCTGGGAGCAGGCCTGGTCGGAGGGCCTGCTCACATCCTGGCCTGGCGCACTCGACCCAGGGAGGGCCCACCTTCCAGACGAGGCCTCACGACCGGGGCCTGTTGCGCGAGGGCAGCGAGACATGGACATCCACTTCGAGAAGCTGACGATTCCCGCCACCGACGGTTTCCGGCTGGCCGCGACCCTCTACTCCCCCGACGGGGAGGCTGCCCGCCCCGTGGTGCTGATCAACCCGGCCACCGGAGTGAAGCGCACCCTCTACGAGAAGTTCGCCCGGTTCCTCGCGGGGCGGGGGATGCACGTCCTCACCTATGACTATCGGGGCATCGGCGGCTCCCGCACCGAGCCGCTGCGCTCACTGGACGCGACGATGGTGGACTGGGGAGCGCGGGACCTGGCGGGGGCCGTGGACTGGCTGGTGGAGCAGTTCCCCGACTGCCCGCTGCTCGCGGTGGGGCACAGCTCGGGCGGACAGCTGCTCGGGATGACGGATCGCATCCAGCACGTCTCCGCCCTGCTCGCGGTGGGGGCCCAGAGCGGCTACTGGCGCCACTGGGAGGGACCGCGGCGCTACCAGCTCGCCTTGCTCTGGTACGCGGCGATGCCGGCGGCGACGAGGCTGCTCGGCTACTTCCCCGCGAAGCGGCTGGGGATGGGCGAGGACCTGCCGGGCGGCGTGGCGCGGGAGTGGGCCCGCTGGTGCCGCAACCCGAACTACATCTCCGACGAGCGTGGGGGGCCGCTGCGGCCGTACTTCCATGACTTCACCGGCCCGCTGCGGGCCTACAGCTTCTCCGACGATCGCTTCGCGCCGCGTGCCGCGGTGGAGGCCCTGCTGGGCTTCTACACCCGCGCCCGGAAGGAGCACCTGCACCTCGCTCCCGCGGACCTGGACGTCGACGCCATCGACCACTTCCGGTGGCTGAAGGAGAGCTTCCGCGCGAGCCTGTGGGAGGACATGGCCTCCTGGCTGGAGCAGCAGGCAACCGAGGCCCTCCCGTCGACCGGGGTTCCGCGGTTCGGCCTGTCACAGCCTGCGCAGACGCCCTCTCCCCTGGCATGAGCCTGGCGCAAGACACCTTCATCCAGATCCTGAACCGTCACATCGCCGATGCCACCGTTCGCCTGATCGTGGAGGACGAGCCCTTCACGGTGGGCGGCGGAGGGGATGCACCCGTGGCGACGCTCCGCATCCACGACCGTCGCTTCTTCTCGCGCGTGCTGAGCCAGGGCAACCTGGGGATGGGCGAGGCCTACATGGAGGGGGACTTCACCGTCGAGGAGGGCACGCTCCACGACTTCCTTACCGTCCTGCTGCGCAACCGCATCGACCGGAAGGTGAGGGGCGATCCGCGCACGGTGCTGAAGGTGCTGCGCGTGCAGCTGGGCAACAAGCTCACGGGCGCGCAGTGGCGCTACGTCCAGCGGCACTATGATCTCGGCGATGAGCTCTTCGAGTCCTTCCTCGACGAGACGATGACGTACTCGTGCGGCTACGCGCTCACGCCGGAGGACTCGCTGGAGGACCTGCAGCGCAACAAGCTGGAGCGCATCTGCCGCAAGCTGGAGCTGAAGTCGGGCGAGCACCTGCTGGACATCGGGTGCGGCTTTGGCGGCCTGCTCATCCACGCGGCGCGCAACCACGGCGTGACGGGGGTGGGCATCACCAACAGCCGGCGGCACTGCGAGCGCGGCAACGAGAACATCGCTCGGGCGGGGCTGTCCGACCGCATCCGCCTCGAGCTGAGGGACCACAGCACCATCGACGGCCGCTTCGACAAGATCGTCAGCGTGGGCATGCTGGAGCACCTGCCGCGCAAGGAGTACCGGCGGTACTTCTCGCGCATCGCCCGGGCGCTGACGCCGCGGGGGGTGGGGCTGGTGCACGCCATCGGCACGAGCGCTCCCGTCAACACGCATGATCCGTTCATCCAGCGCTACATCTTCCCCGGCTCGGGGCAGGTGAAGCTCTCGGAGGCGGCGCACCACCTGGAGCGGCAGGGGCTCGCCATCCGGGACGTGGAGAACATCGTCCGGCACTACCACTACACGGCGAAGCACTGGCTCACGCGCTTCCAGCAGAACCAGGACCGGCTGGATCCGAAGCGGTACGACCCGACGTTCCGCCGGCTCTGGGAGTACTACCTGCACTGCTGCGTGGCGGCGCCGCTCGCGTCGGACGGCACGGTGTACCAGGTGCTCTTCACGAAGGACTACGCGGCGCCCATGCCGCTGCATCGCGTCTAGCCCTCAGCCGTTCCCGCCCAGGTCCACACAAGGAGATCGCTCGTGCATCCACTGTCCGTCATGAACCAGGAGTTCCTCGCGCGCGGCTGGAACCGCAAGCCCACGGGGCGGCTCCTCTCGGAGCTGGCCTTCCACCTGTCGCTCGCGCTGGGTGGGCTGGCCGTGGTGGCGTTCTCGCGCGTCCTGCTGCTCGATGTGCTCGGGGTGCTCCTCTCCACGATGGGCTCGCTGGGCATCTCGACCAACACCCATACGTCCTCGCACTACGCCACGAGCAACCGGCGCTGGGTGAACCGGGCCCTGACGTACTTCGGCTATCCGCTCTTCCTGGGCATGTCGGCCACATACTGGTGGCAGAAGCACGTGGCGGTCCACCACCCCACACCCAACGTCATCGGGCTGGATGACGACGCGGACCTGCTGCCCACCTTCACGCTCACCACGCGGGACGTGGCCCAGGCGCGAGGGCTGCGCCGGTGGTGGTTCGAGCACCAGTGGCTGGTCATCTTCTTCGCCATCGCCTTCAACGCGCTCAACGTCGTGCAGACGGGGGTGCGCTACCTGGTCGGCTGCCTGCGCGACCCCAAGCGCCGCACGAAGGCGCACGTCTACGACGCGCTGATGCTCGTGGGGCACGTGACGCTGTGGCTGGTGGTCCCGTCGTTCTTCTTCGGTCCGCTGCCGGTGCTGGCGCTGTACGGGGTGCGCGTGGTGCTGCTGGGGTACGCCATCTTCATCGCCTTCGCCCCCGCGCACTTCCCGGAGGAGGCGGCCTTCCTGGACCGGGAGGGACGGGAGCGCGCCGAGTACTTCCGGAAGGCGGACTTCATCCTCCTGCAGACGTCCACGACGCTGAACTTCCGCACGGGGTTCTTCGGCCGGCTCTTCTGCGCGGGGGTGGACTACCAGATTGAGCACCACCTCTTCCCCGGCTACAGCCACGTGTACTACCCGCGGATGAGCCGCATCCTGAAGCGCTTCTGCGAGGAGAACGGCTACCCCTACCGCACGCTCGGCTGGTGGGAGGCGGTCTGGAAGTCGCTGGTGGTCTTCCGCCGCCCCAAGCCCGTCTATCCGCGGCTCACGGGCCTGCGCGGAGCCAGGCTGGCCACGGAGTCCCAGGAGCGCCGCGCTCCGGAGCTGCTGGCCGGCCAGGAGCAGGTGGCCTGAGTCTTCCCCTCGAGCCCGAGGATGCACTCCATGGTTCAGCGCCAGCAGCACACGGTCGTCACCCGGGATGGCATCTCCCTGGCGGTGAGCACCTATCAGCGGGAGGGAGTGGCACCGCGCCAGGTGGCCCTCCTGCTGTGCGCCGTGGGGGCCCGGCAGGAGCGGTATGAGCCCTTCGCTCGGTGGCTGGCCCATGACGGCTGGCGGGTCGCCACCTTCGACTACCGGGGCATCGGTGGCTCGGTGCTGGAGGAGGACAGTCGGCACACCGCCTCCATGCGCGCCTGGGGCGAGCAGGATGTGACGGCCGTCATCCAGTGGGCCTGCGACACGTTCGACCCCGAGCGGCTCGTCGCCGTGGCGCACAGCATCGGTGGGCAGATCCTCCCGTTCGCCGAGAACCACGAGAGGCTGAGCGCGGTGGCCATCGTCGCCTCTCAGCGCGGGTGCTGGCGCCACTGGAGCGGCTGGAAGCGCTACGGCGTGATGCTCTTCTTCCGGCTGTACATCCCGCTGTGCCTGAGGCTCTTCGGGCGGGTGCCGCTCTCGTTCGTGGGGCTGGATGACCTGGAGCGAGGCATCGCCGAGGACTACGCCCGGTGGGGGCTGGCCGAGCACTACCTGTGGCCCTCCGGCGAGTCGCGCTCGGCGCGCTTCTCGGGCTGCACCTTCCCGCTGCTCGCGCTCAGCTTCGAGGATGACACCTTCTATGCGCCGAAGCGGGCCGTGCAGGTGCTGCTGCACGACTACTACGTGTCGACGCCGGCGCTCTGGTGCCATGTCGAGCACACCCGGCTGGGGCTGCGCGGGCTGGGACACTCCGGCTTCTTTGACGCGCGGCAATGCCCGGAGGGGTGGTGGCGGGAGGTCTCCGGCTGGCTGCGCACCGCCTCCGCGAGCTCGTTCCAGCTCTCTCGAGGCGAGGGGATGGTCGGGCCGTCCCTGGGCTCTCTCGCAGTGCCCGTGTTGCGGCCAGCACGCGGGCACGAGCTGGACGAGGGCGCGGCTACCCCGGTGCTCACCTCCGGCCTGCGGGGAGTGGGGACGCGATGACGGCCGTGGCGGTGGAAGAGGAGAGCTTCTTCGTGGAGCTTGCTCGAGCGCGTGTCCACACGCGGGTGGTGGGGCAGGGGAGCAAGACGCTGGTCATCGTCCCGGACCCTCCCAACCTGATCGAGCACCACCGCGACGTCATCGAGAGCCTGGCGCGAGACTTCCGCGTCATCTGCTTCGAGCTGCCGGGCTTCGGGCGCTCCCAGCTGCGGAATGGGGCGCGCTTCAGCCTGGAGCTCCAGGTGGAGGTGATGGCCGGGGTGCTGGAGCGGCTCGCGGTGCGTCAGGCCATCCTGGAGATGTCCTGCCTGGGAGCGCTGGTGGGGCTGCGCCTCGCGCGCCTGAGGCCGGAGCTCGTGGAGCGGTTGGTGCTCGCGCAGGTGTCCACGCAGGAGCGGATGCGGACCTGGGCGAAGGGCACCGACGTCTGCGGCCTCATCCACACGCCCCGGGTGGGACAGGCGCTCGTGTCGCTCGGCCGGCGCTTCATCGCGCGACACTGGTACCAGGCGGCGCTGCCGGAAGGGACCGATGGGCGGACGCGTCAGCGCTACCTCCAGCCCACGCTCCAGGCGCTCCGGGAGGGCGGGGACTTCGAGCTGGCCTCGGCCTACCAGTCGCTGCGGCGCGCTGGAGCGCTGGACTACGGGGACATCCGGCAGCCCACACTCCTGTTATGGGGCCGCGCGGACCGGACGCATGAGGGGGCTTCCGCCCGGGACCTCCTGCATGCGCTGCCCCGCGCGGAGCTCGTCGAGCTGGACGGGTGTGGCCACTTCCCCACCTTGGAAGAGGCCGGACGGTACGAGGAACGCCTCCGGGCCTGGCTGCGGGGGTGAGGTGGCCTGGAGGGCAGGCATCCTCCAGCAGCCAAGTCCCCGTGTCTCTGTCAGAGTGGGCGGGGGTGCTCCAGGCACGGCTATGGGCTTCTTCGATCGGCTCTTCGGAAGGCAGCAGGTGCCCGCGCTCCGGCGGCGAGAGCAGCCGTTGAGCCTCCAGCTCCTGTTCCCGAGCAAGCTGCGGCTCAACGTCAACGCGCTGACGGAGACGCTGCGAGGGCTCCACCCGTCGCTGTCCCAGGGCCGCTTCGAGCTGGACGCGCAGGCGAGCGCCGCGATGGGCGCCGAGGTCGGCGTGGCGCTGTGGGCAAGGCATCGGGTGCAGGTGGTGCTGTTCGGCGTGCGGATGCCCACCACGGTGCTGGAGCAGTGCGTGGCGCCGGCCCACTACGGGACCGAGCTGAAGGCCCAGGCTCGGGCCCATACGGCGCACGCGCTGCTGTTCTACGTGGGAGACGAAGAGGAGCCGCTGGAGCAATACGTGGCGCTGGCGCTGGTGGCGGTGGCGCTGGCCAGGGAGGGCGCCATCGTGGTGCTGAACGAGGATGCCCACACCTCCTTCCCCACCCAGCCGCTGCTCCCAGACGAGGGCGAGGATGTGGTGGACCTGCTGCGGACGATGCCTCTCACCGCGCTCTACGTGGGCTTCGTGAAGCTGCAGGTGCCCGGGGCGGAGGGCGTCTGGATGCGGACGTACGGCGCTCCGAGGATGGGGCTGCCGGACCTGGCCTGGCACGCCCGGAGCGATGCCGAGGCGCACGACACCTTCGAGCTGTTCTCCGGCCTGCTGGAGTACCTGCGAGTGTCGGGGGCCCGCTTCGGCCAGGGGCACACGGCGGAGTGGCAGCGGCGCCACGTGAGGATTCGAAAGCCACGCTGGAGAGAGCGCGGGTTTCTCGACAGCCCGGGAGAGCTCTTCGTGCTGGAGCCAGCGGAGCCCCAGGGCCCGCGGCGCTGAGGAGCTTCGGCTCGCCCCTGCTACAGCGGCTCGCCGGGACCGAGGATGCCTCCCGCCAGCAGGCACACGGCGACGGTGCCGAGCATGGCCCAGGCACTGTCGAACCTGCGCCCCACCAGGAAGCCCAGGCCGAGCGCGATCAGCGGCATGAAGAGCAGCACCAGGGCCCGCGCGAGCGCCCCGAACAGCTGGAGCCACAGCACGGCCCCGGTTGCTGACTCCTCCGTCCTCGGCGGGCGGTCCCGCTCCGCCAGCTTCCCCTCCGAGAGGAAGCCCTCCCGCATGAGCCTCATGGCACGGCCCTCACGACGAAGGTCTCGTGGATGTGCCGGCCCTCCGAGGCATGCGAGACGTTGAGCACGTAGTGCCCAGGGGTGTGGATCCGCACGCGCAGCGGCTCGGCCTCCGCTCCCGCATCGGTGGTGAACTGGTGCAGGCACCGGGCTCCCTCGCAGCTCACGAGCTGCACCGTGGGCAGGTGCGAGGAGTGCTGGTGGAAGTCCAGCTCGGCCGGCGTCTCCAGCACCACCCGGGCCGTGCCCTCCGGGTGCCGATCGACGGTCCACGGCAGCGCCACCCAGCCACCGCCTTCGGGAACCCGGATGGAGACCTCCCGGAGGGGCAGGGCCTCACGCACCACCTGGGCCATGCCGCCCTCTCCCGGGCGCTTCACTCCCACCGTGAGCAGCACGGCGGCCAGCGCCGCTCCCATCATCATCCAGAGTCCCAGGTGGGAGAGCCAGTTGCGCACCGGCTCCTTCGCGGGCCGGCTCGGCGACAGGCTCTTTCGAGCCTCCGCCGCCTGGAGCGCCGCGTGGATGCGCGCCTGCTGGTGCGCCGAGGGCTGCTCGGTCCGGAACGCCGCGACAGCGAAGCGGACTTCGTCCGGCAGTGGGGGAAGGCTACGGTCGTCGCGCGAGCTCACGGGCGTCCTCCTCTGCGCGCACTTCGTGCGGCGTCTGGGCCTGCAAGGCCTTGAATGCAGCGCTCAGCTGGGCACGGCCTCGGAAGTGGCGGCTCTTCACCGTGCCCACCGGCACCTCCAGGATGGAGGCCACCTCCTCGTAACCCAGCTCCTCGATGTCACACAGCAGCACCACCAGCCGGAACTTCTCGGGCAGCGTGTGCAGGCACCGGAGCAGGCAGGCCGTCTGCTCCGAGTGTCCCAGCTGCACCTCTGGATCCAGCGGCTCGGAGCCGCCGGTGAAGATGGAGCCGAGCACCGACGAGGCTCCCTCGAGCATCGTCTCCAGCAAGGAGCGGCGTCGGGCCATTCCCCGCCGGTTCTCGATGAACTGGTTGCGGATGATGCCGCACAGCCAGCCCAGCAGTGAGCCCCTCCCTTGAAAGGAGTCCCGGTGCAGGAACGCTCGTACCAAGGAGTCCTGGAGCAGATCCTCCGCCTCCTGCCGCTGTCGGCAGAGGGTCAGGCAGAGCCGGTGTAGCTGGGGCATCAACCGAGACACTTCCTCCTCGAAGCGCGCCCGGCCCTCACTCACGCGCGCCCTCGGGTCCGCATCCCTCTCCGGGGCGCTCGTCGCGGCGATGGCCTTCCCTGCTTGCATCGAGATCCTCTCGCCTCTGCATCACCCTGCCTCCTGTGGATGGGATGACGGTCCATCCGGTTCCCGGGGCCGTTGTCTTTTTCCGGACCTGAGCCGAGGAGCCCTCCACGGCTCGGCGGGTTGCTTGCTGAACAAACGAGGCAAGCCCCGCGGGAACCGGAAAAAAGCTCGTTCCGTCCCCGCCGCATTGATGAGCAGGCCCGCCGTTGGTTTCGGCATCGCACCTGCTCCCACGAGTGTGGAGGGAGTGACTTCATGCAGGTCCCAACCGTTTCCGCGCCCCGAGCCGATGCCGCGGCGCCTTCCTGGAAGAGCGACATCGTCTCCGGGTTCCTCGTCTTCCTCATCGCGATGCCGCTGTGTCTGGGTATCGCGATGGCGAGCGGCTTTCCGCCTGTCGCCGGCATCCTCACGGCCGTGGTGGGCGGCGTCGTCTCCACGTGGCTGGGCAGCGCCCGGCTGACGATCAAGGGACCGGCGGCGGGGCTGATCGCCATCGCCATCGCCGCGGTGCAGGAGCTGGGCGGCGGTGACATGCGCCTGGGCTACCGGCGCGCGCTGGCCACCATCGTCCTGGCCGCGGTGGTGCAGATCCTCTTCGCGGTGCTGCGCTCGGGGAAGCTGGGAGACTTCTTCCCCTCATCGGTGGTGCACGGGATGCTGGCGGCGATCGGCGTCATCATCTTCTCCAAGCAGGTGCACACGCTGCTGGGCGTCACCCCCCAGGGCAAGGCGCCCTTCGAGCTCCTGGCGGAGATTCCCCAGAGCCTGACGCGGATGAACCCGGAGATCGCCCTCATCGGGCTCGTCAGCCTGGTGCTGATCTTCGGACACCTGGGGCTGAGCACGCGGCTACCGGCGCTCAAGCGCGTTCCGGCGCCGCTGCTGGTGCTGCTGGCCGCCGTGCCCATGGGGCTGCTCTTCGAGCTGGACCATGAGCACACCTTCACCTGGTCGCAGAACGTCTATTCGGTGGGCCCCAACTTCCTGGTCAATCTGCCGGGCAACCTGCTGTCCGCCATCACCTTCCCGGACTTCTCCGCCGTCTTCTCGGCGCCCTCGCTCAAGTACGTGGCCATGTTCGCCCTGGTGGGCAGCATCGAGTCGCTGCTGAGCGCCAAGGCGGTGGACATGTTGGATCCCCAGAAGCGGCGCTCGGACCTGGACAAGGACCTGCTGGCGACCGGCGTGGGCAACCTGATCAGCGGCCTGCTCGGAGGCCTGCCGATGATCTCCGAGATCGTCCGCAGCTCGGCCAACATCAACTATGGGGCCAGGAGCCGGCTCTCCAACTTCTTCCACGGCCTGTTCCTGCTGCTCTTCGTGGCCTTCGCGCCAATGCTCATTCACCGCATCCCGCTGGCGGCGCTGGCGGCGATGCTGATCTTCACGGGCGTGCGGCTGGCCTCGCCGAGCGAGTTCGTGAAGACGTTCCGCATCGGCGCCGAGCAGCTCGTCATCTTCACCTTCACGCTGGTGGTGACGCTGGCCACGGACCTGCTGGTGGGCGTGGCCGCGGGCATCGCGCTGAAGACGGTGGTGCACCTGTTCAACGGCGCGCCCCCGCGCAGCCTGTTCCGGCCGGAGATCGAGACGCACCATGCCGAGGATCGCGTGGTGTTGCGGGTGCGGCACGCGGCCGTCTTCACCAACTACCTCACCATCAAGAAGCACCTGCTGCGGCAGGCGGATGCCCGGCACGTGGAGCTGGATCTGTCACACGCGCGGCTGGTGGACCACACGACGATGGAGCGGCTGCACGAGCTGGAGCACGAGTTCCGCCAGCAGGGCCGCCACTTCCGCCTCCTGGGGCTCGAGAAGCACCGGAGCCTCTCCGAGCACCCGCTGTCCGCGCGCAAGAAGATGGTGGACGCGGACCTCGGCCTCACCTCCTGAGCAGGACACCATGAGCCATCCGCATCACATTGCTGATCAAGTCCCCGCGGGAGAGCGCGGGGAGCGGCTGGGCCAGGCGCTGGCCCACGCAGCCCACCTGCTCCCGGTGCAGGGCCCCATCGGCGTCTTCGTGCACCACAACACGCTGCACGCCTTCCAGCACCTGCCCTTCCACGAGGCGCTGGCCACCGCGAGCGCCACACTGGGCACGGAGTCCTACCTGCCCGAGTCCCGCTACCGGGAGCTCTACCAGCAGGGGCGCATCACCGACGAGGACCTGGACGCCGCGCTGGCCGAGCGGGACTCGAGCGAGTCCGTGGTGGAGCTGGCGCCGGGACCACTCTCGCGGCGAGAGCTGGAGCGGCTGGCGCTGCTCCATCCGCTGCCCGCGGAGACGGCGGCCTCGCTGCGCTGGCGCATGGCGGAGCTGGCGGCGTCTCGGCGGCTTCGCGCGGATCTGCCCGAGGGCACGCGGGCCAGCCTCCTCCAGCGCTCGACCGAGGGGCTGCGCGCGTGGATGGACCGCGTGGGCCGGGACTGGACGGTGACGGAGCTGGCGAGCGCCCTGCTGGGCACCTCGGTGGAGGTGAGCGTCGTCATCGCCGCGGCGTCCCCGCCGAAGCTGTCCCGAGACGCCGCGCTGCGGAGGCTGGGCATCCCGGGGACAGCCATCGAGGCCTATCTGACGCGGGTGCGGGAGCTGATCGGCCGAGGCTCGGGCTCCTCCGTCGAGGTGGATGCGTGGCTGGCGGCGGAGGCGACGGTCGGGGTGCAGGCGCTGGCGGAAGCCTTTGGCGGTGATGGCAGCCTGTCCTCGCTGCGAGAGCGGCTGAGGCGAGATCCCGAGGCCTTCGCGGTGAGCGCGCTGTGGTCGGCCTGTCGCACCCCGCTGCTCCAGGTGAAGCGCCAGACGCCCGAGGACTCGCGGGAGCGGGGGCTCGGCCCTCGCGAGGTTCTGCGGGAGGTGACGGGCGAGGACGTGGGAGAGCTGGTCCACCCGCACCTCATCCGGGCGTGCGCGGCCTTCCTCGACCTGGGGGTGGCGCACTGGGCCATGCCCGATCGCGAGCGCGGGCTGTACTTCGCCTGGCGCGCCATGAAGCTCAGGGGCAGCGGCGTGCTGCCCCGGTGGCTCGACGGGCTGGAGGAGGAGCTGGCGCAGTCCGAGGCCCGGAACCTCTCGGCTCGGGACGTGGTGCTGGCGGCGCTCGATGAGCTGGGCCTGCCCGAGACGCGGTGGGAGGACCTGCTCACCCGCGTGCTGCTCGCCCTGCCTGGCTGGGCGGGGATGATGAGACGGCTGGAGCTCAACCCCGGTGATCGCCCCTCGGGTGCGCCACCGGCCTCGCTGATGGACTTCCTGGCCGTGCGCCTGACCCTGGAGCGCTTTGCCCTGCGCGACGTGGCGCGGCGGCGGCTGGGCTACACCGGTCCGCTGTCGGGGCTGATGGAGCATGCCCGCCGCACGGCTCCGCGGCAGGACTCCGCGCCGGAGCGCCCGGCGGAGCAGGGGAGCTGGCGCCTCTTCCAGTTCCTGCAGCTGGCGGGGATGACGGCCATGGACGTGGTGGACTTCCCGCTGAGCCGGCGCCACGCCCTGCTCTCGTGGCTCGAGGCCTTCGACGCGACGTCCCGCCGCCGGGTGTGGCAGGAGGCCTATGAGCACCACTACCGGATGAAGGTGCTCCAGGGCGTGGGGCAGAACCGACGCCGTCCGGAGACGCTGCGCCAGGTGAGCGATGCGCGCTTCCAGGTGCTCTTCTGCATCGACGACCGCGAGGAGGGCATCCGCCGCCACTTCGAGGAGCTCAGCCCCAGGCACGAGACCTTCGGTGTAGCCGGCTTCTTCGGCGTGGCGGTGGACTACCGGGGGCTGGACGACGACAACACCGCCGCGCTGTGCCCGGTGGTCGTCACGCCTCGCCATCAGGTGGTGGAGCGCGCACACCCGGAGCACGGGCACCTGGCCGAGGCCCGCGCGAGGCTGCGCGCCTCGTGGGGCCGGATCGATCACTGGCTGCACGGCGGCTCACACTCGCTGGAGCTGGGCTGGCTGCTGACGCCAGTGCTGGGCCTGCTCTCCGTGCTGCTGATGCCGCTGCACCTGCTCGTCCCGCACACGGTGGATCGGATGCGCCGGGCGCTGTCCCGGAAGATGCTGCCCGCGCCGCGCACGGTGCTGACGAGCCTCCGCCCGGACGAGCACTCCACGGCCACGGACGCCAAGCCCGTGGGCTTCACGGTGGCCGAGCAGGCCGACCGCGTGGCCGCCACGCTGGAGAACGTGGGGCTGGTGAAGAACTTCGCTCCGCTGGTGGTGCTGCTGGGCCACGGCGCGGTGAGCGTCAACAACCCGCACCAGTCCGCCTACGACTGCGGCGCCTGCGGTGGCCGGCACGGGGGGCCCAACGCGCGCCTCTTCGCGGAGATGGCCAACCGGCCCGAGGTGCGGGCGAGGCTGCGCCAGCGTGGCATCCACATCCCCGACACCACCTTCTTCCTGGGAGGGCTGCACAACACCACCACCGATGAGGTGAGCCTCTCCGATACGGAGCACGTACCCGAGGCGCTCCGTGAGGAGCTGACGGCGTTCCGGCGGATGATGGACCGGGCGCGGATGCTCTCCGCGCACGAGCGCTGCCGCCGCTTCGAGTCCGCGCCGCTCACCCTCTCGCCCGCCGCGGCGCTGCGGCACGTGGAGGAGCGCGCGGTGGACCTGAGCCAGGCCCGGCCGGAGCTGGGCCACGTCACCAACGCGGCCTGTATCGTGGGCCGTCGCGCGCTGACGCGAGGGCTCTTCCTGGATCGGCGCTCCTTCCTCGTCTCGTACGACGCGACCATCGACGCCACGGGCTCCATCCTGGAGCGCATCCTGGCGGCGGTGGGGCCGGTGGGCGCAGGCATCAACCTGGAGTACTACTTCTCCTGCATCGACAACGACCGCTATGGGTGCGGCACCAAGCTGCCCCACAACCTCACCGGCATGCTCGGGGTGATGGATGGGGTGGAGAGCGATCTGCGCACGGGGCTGCCCCGGCAGATGATCGAGATCCACGAGCCGATCCGCCTGCTCATCCTCGTGGAGGCGAGCGTCGCGGTGCTGGCAGGCATCTATGAGCGGCAGCGCGAGCTGCGCGAGCTGATTGGAAACGGGTGGGTGCAGCTGGTGAGTGTGGATCCCGACACGGGGGCCATGCAGCGCTTCACGCCTCGCGGCTTCCAGCCCGTCACTCCGCCCGAGGCGCCGCTGCCGGTGGTCTCCGCCTCGCCCGAGTGGTACCGGGGGCAGCGGGACTTCCTGCCGCCGGCGTTGATCGACACCACGCAGGAGCCTCCCGTGAAGCGGCGCTCGGCTCCCTCTCCGCGCACTGGAGGTTCCGTCCATGCAGCTCAGTGATTTCGAGGTGGGGCTGCTGGCCACCTCGGTGCCGCTCTGGCCCGCGCTGGCCTTCCTGCTGCTGGGGTGCACCCTGCTGGTGCACCACGCGCCGCGGGAGCGCACGGTGGCGGCCTGGGTGCTGCGGGCGCTGTGGCTGTCGCTGGTGTGCTCGGCGGGGACGGCGATCACCCTGTGGGCGCGGCATCAGGACGTGCTGGAGCTGAACGTGGGGCCGTGGTTCTCCGCCGGGGAGTACACCTTCGAGCTGTCCTTCCTCATCGATCGCCTGTCGGTGACGATGATGGTGCTGGTCAGCGCCATCACGCTGCTCATCGGTCGGTTCTCGGTGAACTACCTGCACCGGGAGCAGGGCTTCGCGCGCTTCTTCCTGCTGCTGGCGCTGTTCGCCACGGGCATGCTGCTGCTGGTGGAGGCGGGGAGCGTGGACCTGCTCTTCGTGGGCTGGGAGCTGGTGGGGCTCTCGTCGGCGATGCTGATCGCCTTCTTCCAGGAGCGGACGACGCCGGTGCGCTCGGGGCTGAGGGCCTTCACGATCTACCGGCTGTGCGACATGGGCCTGCTGCTGGGTGCGGTGCTGCTGCACCACTGGCTGGGGACGGCCGAGTGGGCGGAGGGGCTCGGGGCCAGGCCGTGGCCGGGCCCGGCGGTGGCGGTGGGCGAGGTGCAGGCGACGGTGCTGGGGCTGTGCCTGGTGCTGGCGGCCATGGGCAAGTCCGCGCAGTTCCCCTTCAGCAGCTGGCTGCCGAGGGCGATGGAAGGGCCGACGCCCTCGAGCGCCCTCTTCTATGGCGCGCTCTCGGTGCACGCGGGTGTGTACCTGCTGCTGCGGGCCGCGCCGCTGCTGGCGGGCTCGCCCGTGGTGTCCATGGTGCTGGTGGGCGTGGGGGTGGTGACGGCGGTGCACGCCACGCTCGCCTGGCGCGTGCAGACGGACGTGAAGAGCGCGCTGGCCTACGGCGTGCTCACCCAGGTGGGGTTGATCTTCGTCGAGGTAGGCCTGGGGCTGTACACGCTGGCGCTGGTGCACCTGGTGGCCCATGCCTGCCTGCGCTGCCTGCAGCTGCTGCGGGCGCCGTCGGCGCTGCGCGAGGTTCAGGCCCGCCGGTCCGCTCTCCAGGCGGCGCAGGCCCCGTCCGTGGCGGTGGTCCACCGCGCGCTGCCCGAGGGAGTGGTGCGGGGCCTCTACCGGCTGGCGCTGGAGCGCTTCGCCCTGGAGGTGCTGCACGAGAGCTGGGCGATGCGGCCGCTGCTCCATGTCGGGCAGTGGATCGACAAGGCGGAGCGGTACTGGGTGGGGGCGCTGAGCGGCTGGAGCTCGAAGCCCGAGCCTGGCTCCACCCCGAAGCCCGAGGTGCTGGCGGCGGAGCGTTCATCGAGCGGCGAATCCACAGGAGCGGTGTGATGCAGGTGACTTCCCTTCCTCTTCTCTCGATGCTCGTGGCCGTGCCGGCGCTGGGGGCTGTGGCGCTCTGGTGGGTGCGTGCTCCTGAGCGTGCCCGCCAGTGGACCGTCGGTGTGACGGCCCTCACGCTGGCCCTGGCGGGGGTGGTGCTCGGGTTCTTCCGGACCGGGGCGGCTGGTCCCCAGTGGGTGGATGCGTGGGGGCAGGTGCCGGGGCTGGGCCTGGAGCTCCAGCTGGGCGTGGATGGAGCCAGCGTGGTGGCGCTGTGCCTCACCGCGCTGCTCACGCTGGGGCTGGTGGCGGCGGGGCCTCGGCAGCTGCTGGAGCGGCGCACGCTGGCGGTGCTGCTGCTCACCGAGAGCGCGACGCTGGGCTTCTTCTGCGCGCAGGACCTGGCGCTGCTGACGGCCTTCTGGGTGGCCACGCTGGTGCCGGCCTGGGTGCTCGTCTCCCGGAACGCGCGAGCACAGCCGGAGTCGCGAGCGCTGCTGACCTTCCGGACGTACATGCTCGCGGGCACCTTGCCGCTCCTGCTGGTGACGGCGCTGGTGGGCGTGCTGGGCTGGCGCTCGGGCGTGCAGGCCCCGTGGGAACTGGCGGGGCTGGCGGCTCGCGGAGTGCCGGGCTCGTGGCAGCCGGTCGTGTTCGGGCTGCTGCTGCTGACGGCGTGCGTGCGGATGGCGGTGGTGCCCTTCCATTCCTGGCTGCCGGTGCTGATGGCGCGGGGGCCGTTCGGGCTGAGCCTGCTGCTGGTGAATGTGCACGCGGGGCTGTTCCTGCTGGTGCGGGTGGTGATTCCGCTGGTGCCCGAGGCGTGGGCGGCGGGTGGGACGATGGTGGTGGTGGTGGGGCTGTTCGGAGGGCTCTACGGCGCGGTGCTGGCGCTGGCGCAGGTGGATCTGCGCCGCACGGTGGGGTTCCTGATGGTGAGCCAGTCCGGGCTGATGCTGGCGGGGCTGGCGACGATGAACGAGCAGAGCGTGGCCGGCGTGTTGCTTCAGAGCGTGGCGACGGGCGTGGCGCTGACGGGGCTGAAGCTGGTGGTGGAGGTGCTCGGGGCGCGGACGGGGACCACGGACATGACGCGGCTGGGAGGGCTGGTGCGCAAGGCGCCGCGGATGGCGGCCTTCTTCTTCCTGCTGAGCTTCGCGAGCCTGGGCTTCCCGGGGACGCTGAGCTTCGTGGGAGAGGATCTGCTGCTGCACGGCGTGCTGGAGGCCCACCCGTTGGTGGCGCTACCCCTGCTGCTCACGACGGCCATCAGTGCCATCACGCTCTTCCGGGCCTTCCAGAAGACGTTCCTGGGGGGAGTAGCCCCGGAGCAGAAGCTGCTGCTCGAGACGGTGGAGGATCTGCTGCCACGCGAGCGCGTCGCGGCCCTGGGGTTGTTCGCCCTGGTCTTCGTGGGCGGGCTGCTGCCTGGGCCGCTCCTCCGGGTACGCGAGCACGCGGTGGACACCATGGTGGAGCGCGTGGCCGCTGTCCGAGTTCACGGTTTCCGCTGGGCCAGCTTCTCGAGCACGAGCTCGGCCTCCTCTCGGTAGAGTGGCACGACTTCGATGGCGAGCACGTCTTCCAATTGCTTGCATGCACCTCCTGTTGCCCCTCGCCGTAGCCCCGAGGCCTCTCGCACGGGCAGTGCAGCCGGCAGGCTCCAGTGTTCAACACTTGGCAAGTCCCCACCCGGGGTGCCGAGAGGGTGGGTAGGAGAGGGGTGGTCACATTCCTGAGGGTGCGCGTGTGCGGCACAATGCCGTCAACCCCCTGCGCTGCCTGTGGCCTGCCGCACTTCGGCGCCCGACTACCGCCAGCCAGCTGTGACGGAGATGCGGCGCTTCATGGATCACTCGGGCCTGGGTTGTGTGCGGGAGCTTCGGCGCGGGCAACATGCCTGCCTCATCTACGATCATGGAGAAGATCCCCACACCGCAGTGGCGCCCTTCGCCGCCGCGGGGCTCGAGGCCGGTGAGCGCTGCGTTTATGTCGTCGGCGAGCACGATCCCGCTCGCATCGAGCGCAGCCTGACGGCGGCCGGAGTCGACTTCGCGCGGCAGCTGCAACGGGGAGCGCTGGTCCTGCTGAGCCGCTGGGAAGTCTCTTTTCCCAATGGTGAGTTCGATCCCACCGCCATGATCGGCTTCGTGCGCCAGGCCATCACCCAGGCCCTGGCGGACGGCTTCACCGGCCTGCGCGTCGTCGCCGAGATGACGTGGGCACTGCAGATGGGCGTCGGCGCCAACAAGCTCATCCACTACGAGGCGCTCGGAAACCACCTGTACCCGGACGAGCCCCTGGTCGCCGTCTGCATGTACGACCGCTCCCGCTTTCCCGTGGCGGTCTGCCATGACGCCCTGCGCGTCCACCCCTGGGTCGCCGTGGGAGAGGTGACGTACGACAACCTCTATTACGAGCCACCGGCGACGGTGATCGATGGCGCCGCCGCCGACACCCGTGTGCAGTGGATGCTCGAGCAGCTGCAGCGTGTGCGCGAGGCCGAGGTCCAGCGGCGCGAGCTGTACTCCGCCCGTCTGGCGCGAGAGGAGGCCGAGGCCTCGGCCCAGGCCAAGGACGCGCTCCTGTCCATGCTGGCGCACGAGCTGCGCACGCCGCTCACCAGCATGCTCATGTACACCCAGGCCTCGCTCCGCAAGCTCGAGGCCGCGCAGGCGGCCGATCTGCCCTCACTCCGACGCAGCCTGGAGGTCGTGGCCCGTCAGGCGACGAAGCAGGCGCGGCTGATCGACCAGGTGCTCGACGCCGCGCGTCTGGCCTCGGAACAGCTGCCGCTGACCCTCGAGCACTGCGATCTCGCCGCCCTGGTCAGGGAGGTGGTCGAGCTCACCCAGGCCGCGGCTCCGGAACACCCCCTGGTCGTCCAGGTCTCCAGCCAGGCCGAGATGATGGCCGATCCGCTGCGCATCGAGCAGGTGCTGGTCAACCTGCTCGACAATGCTCGGAAGTACACCCCTCCTGGGACCTCGATCGAAGTCGGGATCCTCCCGGAGTCGGAGGGCATTGCCCTGGTGGTGAGAGACCATGGAGCGGGCATCCCCACCGAAGATCATGGGCGCATCTTCGAGCGGTTCCACCGCCTGCGCAGCGATCAGAAGGGCGTCGGACTCGGGCTGCACATCAGCCGCGAGATCGTCCGCATGCATGGCGGCGACCTGCTGGTCGAGACGCCCCCGGACGGCGGGACCCGCTTCATCGCTCGCTTCCCTCGCCATGAGGCGGCCTCCCAGAAGCCCGGGAGGCAGGAGAAGGACCCTCGCTCGACTCCTCGAGCCAGCGAGGAGCACCCACACCCCTGAGCAGGTCCGACGAGGTCTTCAACCGGTCCGAACTGGTCTGCTTGTCATACCAGTTCGCGACCGGTTCGCTCACAGGGCACGTCCCTGGGTGGCGTCCATCTCCAACCGGAGCAGCCAGTACCGAGACGCCCCAAAAAGAAAATGCGCGGTCCGCGTTTGAGACAGCGAGGGTCCGAACTCGGGCCCTTCTCTCCAGGAGCGGAAGACACATGAAAGCGTTCCAGCAGCTCGTCCGATTCGTCCTGCCCTGCCTCGTGGTCCTGTGGGCGCAGACGGCCCTCGCCGTCCCCGTTCAGATAGTGCCGGGGGCCTACGCCGGGAACTGGAGGCTGGGAAACGGGGATGACTACTCCGGCGTGCGGACCCTCGACGTGGCGCCCGGTTCGCACACGCTCACCGTGGGCAACCAGGGCAGCTTCACCTTCAGCGTCGCCGCCAACGGTGCCGTCACCTCCGCCAACCCCGTGGCGGCCACCGGCGCTCTCGGCCAGCTCATCTTCAACACGGCCCAGGTGAGCGTGAACCCCGCCGGCTACACCGGCACCTGGGCCATCCAGGGCAGCACCGGCATGCTCCAGGGACAGCAGTGGGTGACGCTCGTGCCAGGGCTCACCTATCTGCTGCGCGTCGGAGCCTATGGCGTCATCTTCTTCGACGTCGGAGCGGGCGGCGCGGTCAGCACCCAGGCCACGGCCTCCGCGACGGCGTCCGGCAACACGCTGACCCTGTTCTCCGCTCCCGTCACGATCGATCCCGGGCTCTATGCGAGCGGCTGGAGCCTCGAGGGCGCCTACGGGGCCGGCACGGGGCTGCGCACGCTGAACCTCGTCCCCGGCCAGCGGTACTACGTGAGCATCGCCGGCTGGGGCGGCACCTTCATCAATGTCGCGGCGAACGGCACCGTCAGCCCCGAGTCCCCGGCCTCCGCCACGGCCTCCGGCAGCACGCTGACACTGAAGAACGCGCAGGTGAGCTTCCACGCGCGCGACTACGTGGGCAGCTGGGGCGTGTCGAACGTGTTCAACTCCTCGCAGCTCACCGGCTCGGCGCAGCTGGTGCCTGGGGTCCAGTACCGCCTCTATGTCGGCGGCGCGGGCGGCTTCCTCTTCTTCGTCGACGGCAACGGCAACGTGAGCACGCAGGCCACCGCCTCCGCCACGTCGGCCGGCGGCACGCTCGTGCTCAACACCGCGCCCGTGCGCATCGCGCCCCGGGACTCCGCCCAGGCCTGGAGCCTCAACGCGGCCACGGTCTCCCTGCCCGTACCCTGGACCGGCACGCACACGCTGAAGCTGGTGCCCGGCGTCAGCTACCGGCTCCACGCCGGGACGTCCCAGGCCGACTTCAACGTGAGCACCACCTGCGCACCGAGCCCGACGTACCTCGCCATCGGCAGCGCGGGCTTCGATCTGGGCTGTACGCCGTAAACGCCTCTACCTACCGGCGGGGCTGTCCACCGCGCCGCACCTGGACGAGCTCCGCGACGATGGAGACGGCGATCTCCTCGGGCGTCAGCGCGCCGATGGCCAGCCCCATCGGCGAGCGGATCCGGTCCAGCGCCGCGTCCTCCGCGCCCGCCGCCTTCAGCCGCATGCGGAAGCGCTCGGCCTTGCGCCGGCTGCCGATGACGCCCAGGTACGCCGCGGGCTTGCTCAGCAGCGCCTCCACCACGGCCTGGTCCAGCGGGTGGTCATGCGTGGTGACGCAGAAGAAGTCCTGGGCCCCGCCCGCCACCGCGCGCGCATGGTCGGCGGGGTCCTTCAGCAGCACCTCGCAGCCGGGGAAGCGCTCGGCGGAGGCCCACTCGGGCCGGGCGTCCACCACCGTGACGCGGAAGCCGACCTTGCGAGCCAGGGCCGCCAGCTCCTTCGCCACGTGCCCGGCGCCGAACACGGTCAGCCGCGCCGGTGCCCCGTGCTTCTCCAGGAACACCTTCATCCGGCCGCCGCAGCACATCCCCAGCTCGTGGGTCAGGTGCGTCTCGATGACGCGCGTCTGCTCGGGAGCTCCCAGCAGCGCGAGCGCGGCATCGATGATCTGATGCTCGATGGCGCCGCCCCCCACCGTGCCGCGCAGCGAGCCATCCCCCAGCACCACCATCTTCGAGCCCGGCTTCTGCGGCGTGCTGCCCGCGCTCTCGATGACGGTGGCCAGGACGAAGGGGTGGCCCTCGGCGACGAGGGCGGCGATCTCCGCGTAGAGGTCCATCGGCGTTCAGCGAGCCTTCCGTGCCCGCCTAGCCAAAGAACACCTGCGCCACCTTGAAGAACTCCTCGGGCACCCGCTTGAGCTCCTTGGTGGCCATCGCCAGCTCCTCGCTGATGATCTCGTTGCCGCGCAGGGCCGCCATCTTCCCGAACTCGCCGCGCGCCACCATGTCGCACGCATGCACGCCGAAGCGCGTGGCCAGCACGCGGTCGTGCGCCGTGGGCACGCCGCCGCGCTGGATGTGGCCCAGCACCGACACGCGCGTCTCGAAGCCCGTGCGCCGCTCAATCTCATGCGCCACGATGCTGCCCACGCCACCCAGGCGCGGCCGGCCCGCCTCGTCCAGCGCGCCCGAGGTGATGAGCTGCTCGCTCTTGTCCTCGGACAGCTTCACGCGCGTGCCCTCGGCCACCACCACGATGGAGAACGAGCGGCCCGAGGCGTGCCGGCGCTGGATGTGCTCGGCCACCCCCGCCAGGTCCGCGGGGATCTCCGGCACCAGGATGACGTCCGCGCCACCCGCGATGCCCGCGTACGTGGCGATCCAGCCCACGTGCCGGCCCATCACCTCGCAGACGATGACGCGCTTGTGGGACTCGGCCGTGGAGTGCAGCCGGTCGATGGCGTCCGTGGCGATGGTCACCGCCGTGTCGAAGCCGAAGGTGAAGTCCGTGCCGTTCAAGTCATTGTCGATCGTCTTCGGCACGCCGACGATGCGCAGGCCCTCCTGGGACATGCGCGTGGCGGCCGAGAGCGTGCCCTCGCCGCCGATGGCGATGATGGCGTGGATGCCGTTGCGCTCCACCGCGCGCTTCACCTTCTCCAGGCCGCCCTCGACCTTGAAGGGGTTGACGCGCGAGGTACCCAGGATGGTGCCACCGCGATGCAGGATGCCGGAGGTCGTCTCCCGCGTGAGGCGGAAGTGGTTGTCTTCCAGCAGGCCCTTCCACCCATCTCTCAGGCCCATCATCTCGAAGCCGTGCTCACTGGCACGGCGGACGACGGCTCGGATGACCGCATTGAGGCCGGGGCAATCGCCCCCGCCGGTGAGGACAGCGACTTTCATAGGGAGTGGTTTCTAGCGCGAGCGAGGGCGAAGCAAGGGAAGGAAATTCCGGGTGACCCCTCAGAACGTCACCGGCCCCCCCAAGTCATCCAACCAGGGGAGGGCGCCGGGCGGCCCATGGGCGGGCACCCTCCAACTGACCGGCCAGCCGGAAGAGGGTGGCCTCGTCCCCGAAGCGGCCGATGAACTGGACCCCCACCGGCAGGCCCTCCGCGCTCCAGTGGAGGGGCACGGACATGGCGGGGTTGCCGGTGATGTTGGCCAGCGGGCAGAAGGGGGTGAAGGCGGCGGCGCGGAACAGGGGCGCCATGGGCTCGTCCGGCGGGGCGTCGAAGGTGCCCAGCGGCACGGGGGGCTCGGCGAGCGTGGGCAGCAGCCAGGCGTCCACCTCCACGAACTTCCGCGCGAAGGCCCGGGCGTAACGCTGCATTGCGTCATACGCCATCAGGTACGAGGCGGCGGTGTTTTGACGCCCCATGTCATAGAGGGCCCAGGTGAGGGGCTCGAAGGACTCGGGGGTGAGCTCGCGGCCCAGCAGCGGGGCCATCTTCTCGAGGGCGACCACGGCCCCGCTGGACCAGATGGTCATGAACGTCTGGGCCAGCATCTCCTCGTCGGGCACCTCCAGGCTGCCCTCCTCCACCGTGTGGCCCAGCTCCTGGAGCAGCCGGACGGTGTCCTCCACGGCCTGGATGCACTCGGGGTGGACGGGCACGCCGGTGTTGGTGCGGGTGGTGAAGGCGATGCGCAGCCGGCCCGGGGGCGTGGCCACCTCCTGGGTGTAGGGGCGGGCCTTGGGCGGGGCGGCGTAGGGGGCGCCCACGTCGGCGCCGTCGGTGGCATCCAGCAGGGCGGCGCTGTCGCGCACGGTGCGGGTGAGGGCGTGCTCGGTGACGAGCCCGTGCATGATGTCGCCCACATCCGGCCCCATGGGGAGCCGGCCGCGCGAGGGCTTCAGGCCGAAGATGCCGCAGCAGGAGGCGGGGATGCGGATGGAGCCGCCGCCGTCCCCGCCGTGGGCGATGGCCACCATGCCGCTGGCCACGGCCGCCGCGGCGCCGCCGCTGGAGCCGCCCGTGGTGTGGTCCAGGTTCCACGGGTTGCGGGTGGGGCCATGGAGCCGGGGCTCGGTGGTGGGGAGGATGCCGAACTCGGGGAGGTTGGTCTTCCCGAGGATGACGAGGCCGGCGCGCTTGTAGCGCTGGGTGAGCTCGCTGTCGTGCGGCACCACCAGGTCGGCGAAGAAGCGCGAGCCCGAGGTGAGCTTCTTGCCCGCGTAGCTGGAGATGAGGTCCTTGAGGAGGAAGGGGACGCCGGTGAAGGGGCCCTGGGGCAGCGGGCCTCGCGCCAGCTCTCGGGCCTCGTCGAACCACTGGTCGATGACGGCGTTGAGTTTCGGATTGAGGCGCTCGATGCGGGCGATGGCCGCCTCCACGAGCTCCAGGGGTTTGACTTCCTTGCGGCGGACCAGCTCCGCCTGGGCAGTGGCGTCGAGGGCAGCAAAGGCGTCCATAGGGGCCGGCACTCTACTTCATCTTCCATACCGGAAGGGTCCTTCCCCTGAGGGCCGCGAATCGTCATATATGGACTTCAACCCTCTCGATGCCCGGATGTCCGGGCCAACCTGGCGCGTCCCGTGAAAGTCCGCGTCTTCGCCTCTGAGCTGGAAGCTGCTACCGCCTGCGCGGCCCACATCGCCGCCGAAGTCCGCGCCCGCCCCGAGCTGGTCCTGGGGCTGCCCACAGGGCGCTCGCCCATCAACGTCTACAAGGAGCTGGCGACGCTGCACCACCGGGGCGAGCTCGATCTGTCCCGCGCCACCACCTTCAACCTGGACGAGTTCCTGGGGCTGCCGCCGGATGACCCGGCGAGCTTCCGCGCCTATATGGAGCGCCACCTCTTCCAGCACGTGAACCTGGCGCCCGAGCGCATCCACTTCTTCGACGGCAGCGCGCCGGACGCGGAGGCGGAGTGCGTGCGCTACGACGCCGCGGTGGCCGCGGCGGGGGGCTTTGACCTGGTGCTGCTGGGCATCGGGCCCAACGGGCACATCGCCTTCAACGAGCCCGGGGACTCGGCCCTGGCGACCAGCCACCGGGTGCTGCTGTCCCGCGAGACGCGCCAGACGCTGGCGCCGCTGGTGGGGGACGACGTCTCGCGGGTGCCCATGGCGGCGCTGACGCTGGGCGTGGCGCCGCTCATCCAGGGCCGCCAGGTGCACCTGATTGCGTTCGGCGCGAGCAAGGCCGCGGCGGTGACGGCCATGGTGCATGGCCCCATCACCCCGCGGTGCCCGGCGTCCTTCCTCCAGCTCCACCCCAACGTCAGCCTGTGGCTGGACGCGGTGGCCGCGCGGGGGCTGCAGCGCGGCTGAGCCAGCGCCCGCGTCAGTAGGCGTTGTTCTCCGCGAAGCTCTTCATGCGAGAGGGGCGGTCGCTGGTCGAGACGGTCTGCAGCTTCCCCTCGCGCACCTGGCGCAGCAGCGAGACGAACTCCTCGCGATCCTCCAGGCCATCGGTGGCGTTCTCGGCGAGCTCCTCGGCCACGGCGAGGCTCCAGTCGCTGGCCTGCGGCGCGCCTCGGAGGATGTCCGCCGTGCCCGCCACGGCGGTGGCGAAGCGCAGGTCCGCGGAGGCGTCATCCAGGTCGTCGTGGAGCTCCGCTCGCGCGAAGGAGAAGGTCTGCTCGGCGGCCTCGCTGCCGGCGGGCGTCTTGGCGCGCACGCGCACCGTGGCCACGTTCGTGCCCTCGCCCGTCAGCTCCACCTCGTACAGCGCGGTGACGGTGTGGCCCGCGCCGATCTCCCCCGCGTCCACCTTGTCGTCGCGGAAGTCGCGGTCGGCGATGTCGCGGTTCTCGTAGCCGATGAGCCGGTAGCCGCGCACCGCCGTCTTGTCGAACTCCACCTGCACCTTCACGTCCTTGGCGATGACCTCCAGCGTCCCGGCCAGCTGCTCCTGGAAGACGCGGCGCGCCTCCCTGTCGCTGTCGATGTAGAAGCAGTTGCCGTTGCCCTTGTTGGCCAGCTTCTCCATCAGGTCATCCCGGTAGTTGCCCATGCCCAGGCCGATGGTGGACAGCGTCACGCCCTCCTGGACGTAGCCGCGGATGCTCTCCAGCATGGCCTCCGCCGTGACGTTGCGCCCCAGGTTGGTGTCGCCATCGGTGAGGACGATGACGCGCGAGACGACGTCCGGGCCGGCCTTCCTGGCCGCGTGCTGGTAGGCGATCTCCAGCCCGCTGCCCATGGCGGTGCCACCGCCGGCGGTGAGCGAGTCGATCGCCTCGAACAGCTTGCGGCGCTCGGAGGCCGGGGTGGGCGGCAGCACGTCCCGCACGCTGCCCGCGTAGGTGACGAGCGCCACGGTGTCCTCCTCGTTGAGGCCGTCCACCATGAGCTTCATCGCGCGCTGGGCCAGCGGCAGCTTGTCCGGCGCGTCCATGGAGCCGCTGGTGTCCGCCAGGAAGACCAGGTGCGTGGGCTTGCGCTGGCTCTTGCCGATCTTCCGCGCCTGCAGCCCGACCTTGAGCAGCTGCCGGCCCGGGGTGAAGGGAGAGGGCGCGCCCTCCAGGTCCACGCGGAAGTCCCCCTGCTCGGGCGCCGGGAGCCGGTACTTGAAGTAGTTCACCCACTCCTCCACGCGGACCGAGTCCCGGGGCGGCAGCGAGCCTCCGCTCACGTAGCGGCGGAAGAGGGCATAGGAGGCGGTGTCCACGTCCACCGCGAAGGTGGAGAGGGCATCCTCGGAGGTGAGGGTGAAGGGGTTGGGGCGCTCCGCGGCGTGGGTGTTGCCCGCGGACCGGGGCTCGGCGGCGAGCGGAGCGGCAGGTGCCGCGCCGTCGTACGCGTTGTTCTCCGCGAAGGTCCGCATCGTCTTTCGACTGAGGCGGTAGTCGCCTGGTGAGGCGCTGACGGCGTCACTGCTGCCCAGCGCCGCCGCCCGGGCCCCGAAGAGCGCGCGGAAGTTGTCACCGAAGAGGGTGACGGCGCCCACCAGGAGCACGACGGCGGCGAGCGTGAAGACGACGACCTTGGAGATTGCTCCAGAACCCTTCATGTGCGCGGACCTCGTCGAGGCGGGGGGCGTGGCACCAGCGCGGGCATCCATCCCACGCCGCGCACGCGCGCGCGTCGGTCGTTCGTCCGAGGTCGGTCAACGGGAGGATGGGGGGAGGTCGGACACGCGCGAGCGGGCCTTGGGCGTGGCCGGCGGCGCGGGACGAGGCGCGGGACGCGCGGCGACGGTGGGCCGGCTCTTCGCGCTCACGGTGGGCTTCGGCGGCGGAGGCCGCAGCCGCTCATAGGCCGTCAGCACCTTCGCCACGTAGAACTCCGTCTCGCCGTTGCGCGGCACCTTCCCATGCACCGCCCCCGGCCCCGCGTTGTACGCGGCGACAGCCAGGCGCACGTCGTCGAACCTCGCCAGCTGCGCGGCCAGGTAGCGCGCGCTGGCGTCGATGGCGGGCCCCGGCTCGAACGGATCCTCCACGCTCAGCATGCGCGCGGTGCCGGGCATGAGCTGGCCGGGCCCCATGGCGCCCGCGGGGGAGATGCGGTGGGGATGCGTCTCGGACTCCACCTGCACCAGCGCGTGGAGCAGCCCCGTGGGCAGGCGGTGGCGCTGCTCGGCCTGGGAGATGAGGGGCTCGAGCGGCTCGTGTCCGCTGAGCAGGCACGCCGGCCGGTGCTTCGCATAGGCCCCCAGCGCGTGGAGCTTCTGCTCCAGGAAGGACAGGGAGAGGGGCGACACCTGGGTGTCCCCGAAGAAGGCGACGGCCAGGTTGAGCAGCACCACGGGCACCAGGGCGAGCAGCCCCAGCCACGCCCACCCCGGAACGGGGAGCCCCGCACTGATCCGCTTGCGCGCCACGGCTCTACCCTTAAGGGCGCTTGGGCTTCCCGTCCATCTTCCGGCGCCCCGGCGCGCTGTCCGGAGGCAGCCGCAGCCCGTCCAGCACCAGCGTGGTGAGCGCGTCCGGCAGCTCCAGCGGGTTGCCGATCTCCTCCTCGCTGAGCACCGCCAGCAGCAGGCGCTCCACCGCGCCCACCACCGCGAGCCCGCTCACCGCCGGGCGGATGGGGCGCAGCAGGCCGTGGGTGTGGGCCTTCTGGGTGATGTCCACCGCGTGACGGGACACCAGCCGCGCCAGCTCCACCACCTTCACGCGCGCGCCCACGGCGGGGCCCCGGCACTCCTGCAGGTAGAGCCGCACCACGCCCGGGTACTGCAACAGCGAGCTGGCGATGATGGCCGCCACCGCCCGGTAGGCCTCGAACATGGCCTCCACGTCCCGCGCCACGGCCAGGGCTCGGCCGCACGCCTCCATCCCGTCGAGCAGCTCGCGCCGCACCGGCTCCAGCAGCGCGTCCACCAGCGCCGTCTGGTCCTCGAAGTACCGGTAGAACGTCCCCTTGGCGACCCCGGCGGCCTGGGTGATGTCGTCAATGGTGACCCCATCCAGCCCCCGCTCGACGAAGAGGCGCAGGCCCGCCTCGCTCAGCTCCTTCATGCGCTCGCGGCGGTTGGTGTCCCGCGTGCCGCCCTGGGGACCAGGGCGCCGGGGAGGGGATTCGGCGGGTGGAGTGGACACGGACCGACGGTGCGGGTTGCGGCGTGGGCTCATTTCGTTGCGATTCACAAAAAAAGTGACCAAATAGTCATTATTTGGTGCGACACCGTAGAGGGGCCGGACGCGCCACCGGAGGCGGAGCATGATTGGCATCCCATTGGGCTTGCTCTACAGCAACTTCGGCGAGTGGTTGCTGCACAAGTACGTGCTGCACGGGCTGGGGAAGAATCCCAGGAGTTTCTGGAGCTTCCACTGGCACGAGCACCACCAGAAGTCTCGGCGCAACGAGATGGTGGACGACCAGTACACCAGCCCCTGGTGGGTCTGGTCGCCCCAGTCCAAGGAATTGCTGGGGCTGGCGGCCATCGTGGCCGGGCACCTGCCGCTGTTTCCCGTGGCGCCCTTCTTCACGGCCACGGTGTGGTACTCGACGGTGAAGTACTACCGCATCCACAAGCGGGCTCACCTCGACCCCCATTGGGCGAAGGAGCACCTGCCGTGGCACTACGACCACCACATGGGGCGTGATCAGAACTCGAACTGGTGCGTCACCCACCCCTTCTTCGACATCGTCCTGGGGACGCGGAAGGAGTTCGTGGGGGTGCAGCCCAGGGCTCCCGAGGCGGTGAAGCCCGCGCCCCGCCCGGCGACGTCCCCCGAGCCCGAGCAGGACGTCTCCGCCGCGCCTCCCCCTTGAGCAGCCCGGGGTCAGCGGCGCGAGCGCCTGGCTGGCTGCTTGGAGCCCTTGCCGGCCTTGCCGGTGACGCGCTGCGCTGGAGCCTTCTTGACGGACTTCCGCGTCGCTGGCTTGGAGGCCTTGCGAGCAACCACCGTCTTCGCTGCGGGCTTCTCCGCCGCGGGCTGCTGCTTCATCCCGCCGAGCACGGTGTCCAGGGCCCGGAGCGCATCCGTGGTGGTGAAGATGCCCAGCACCTCCGCGCCGCGGAGCACGACGGCCGAGCCGTACTTGTGGAGCGCCATCTCCCGGGCCACGTCGGCCAGCGGCGTCTCCGGGGCCACGGTATAGGCGTCCTGGGACATGGCCTCCTCGACGGAGACCTCCTTGGGGACCACGTCCTTGAGCGTCTCGATCAGGTGGAGATCCCGCTGAGAGAGCATGCCGACGAGCCGGCCTCCCTCGAGCACGGGGAGGTGACGGATGGCGTGGTCGTTCATCATCCGGTGGGCTTCGGTGAGCGGGCTCTTCGTCCCAATCGTGTGGACGGAGCGGGTCATGAAGTTCTCGATGGTGTCGTTCATGGACTTTCCTCGGGGTTTCATGAGGCAGGTAGCAAACCGTCGGCCAACCTCTTCCCTCTGGGGAAGCTGATCCCGCTCGAGTGAGCGCGCATCCGGTGCGTGGGAGTCGGACGGGGCGCAAAGGTTGCGCTCGCCCTGCCGCCGGGGCTCGAGTGCCATCCCGTGGACAGCCCGCGACGTCTGGTCGGAGGGCAGGCAGGCGCCTGAAGCGCGGCCCCATGTATCCCCGGTGCATAGCTTCTCCCAGCGCATGCGGACCCGGCCACGCCGGGAGGAGGCGGCCGGTCATGAAGATGCTGGCGGCGAAGAACCCGGAGAAGCTCATCGACTTGCTCCACGAGCGGCTCACCTTCGAGCGGACGAGCGTGAAGCTCTACGATCGCGTCCTGTCCCTGATGGCGGCCTCCGAGGAGCCGCAGATCCTCGGGATGCTGGACACGATGCAGGCCTACCGGGACGAGGAGGCCGAGCACCAGGCGTGGCTGGAGGAGCAGATCCAGGCGCTGGGCGGGGACGTGAACGCGGAGTCGGAGCGCTCCCGGCTGGTGGCCACCGAGTCGCGCGGCATCGAGGAGGTCATCCTGCGCGAGGACGTGGCGCTGCAGCACCTCTTCCACGCGCTGATGGCGGCGGAGCTGGTGGACAACGCGGGGTGGGACCTGCTGGCGGCGCTGGCGGAGGAGGCGGACGACGACGACGCGCTGGACGCCTTCACCCTGCGCCAGGCCGAGGAGGAGGACCACCTGGACTACCTGCGGCAGACGATGGCCCGCTACGCGGAGAACCAGGTGCTCGGTGAGCGGCTCCAGCTGCCCACCGAGCCGTAGCGGTCCGGGCGCGGCTCAGAAGAGCAGGTCGAGCACGTCCGTCTTCAGCCAGAGGCCCGCGCACACGCGCAGGTCTCCCTGCCAGTCGCGCTGGGGCAGCACGCCGCTGGCCTCGAACGTCAGCTCCAGCTCGTCCTGGCGGATGAGCTCATTGAGGTCCAGCACGCCGCTGCCCGTGGCGGTGAGCTTCTGGGTGGAGGTCTGTCCGGCGGCGCGCCTGTACTCGAGCAGCCTGGTGGGAGCGCTCTGGCCGGGCAGGCGCAGGGCGACGCTGGCGCGCTCGATGCCGCTCAGGTCCACGTCGGTGGTGGTCAGCTCGAAGAGCCGCACGCGCAGCTCGGCCTCCGTGCTGCCGGTGGGGATGGTGGCGGTGATGTCGCCGACCGGAAAGTTGATGGTCTGGGAGACGGTCCCGGGGATGGGGATGCTGGCCGGGAACTCGAGGTTGCGCTGAAGCTTGCAGACCTCCTCGGTCTCCGCCTCGACGGAGAAGAGCGAGTCGCAGCCGGTGGAGAGCAGGGCAAGGGCGAGGAGCAGGATGCGGATGGAAGAAGGGCGCATGGGTCGCTCGGATCAGAAGAGGTAGAGGAGGAAGCCCAGCTTGACGGAGGGCGTGGTGAAGCGAAGGGTGAGCGGCCTGGCGGTGATGTCCGGATCGTTCGTGACGTCCTTCAGGAGCCGGTCCGCGTCCTCGATGGTCATCGAGCCGCGAGCCAGGCCGACGCGCAGGTAGAAGGAGAAGCGGTCCGGCCTGCCAATCTCGAGCCCCACGCTGGCGCCGCCGTAGTTGTAGCCCACGTCCTCGATGGGCACGGACGTCCGCAGGGGGATGCCGCCCAGCCGGTCGATGAGATCGTTGTAGTTGGCGTCGAAGTAGTGGCCCACGTCCAGGTTGATGGACGGGGAGATGAAGGTGGACAGCGGGACCAGGCTGATGCCTCCGCGCACCCCGAAGCTCAGGGTGTTCGTCGTGAGCCCGGCGTTGATGCGCAGCCAGCGCACCGGCCGCGCCACGGCGGAGACGCCGATGCCGTCCGGGGCTCCGACGTCGAGCATCGCGCCGAGCCCGAAGCTGTCGGCGGGGTCGCTGGAGGAGTCGGCCGCGACCTCGGGGGAGGCGCTGGAGTCGTCCTGCGCCAGGGCCTCCGCGCCGGTGCCGAGCGCCAGCACGCAGGCCAGCGCCGCACCTGGGCGGGAGAGACTGAAGGCTTCACGTCTGATCATCGAAGTGCCTGTCTTGAGAGGAGAACGTGGCCGGGGTGGCCGGTTCTCATCATTCGTGGACGCCACCGGAAAGAGAAGCGGCGCGCCGTGCAAAAGGCCTGACGCCGCTCCAGGCCTGCGTGGATTGAAGTCCTTTCCGGCTTTGTGCGGCTCGCGGCCGGCCTGTCGAGGCGCGAACGAGACGCTGCCCCGCGGGGCAGTTTCCGTGGCGGGGATCGGGATCAACTTTCTCTGCCGTCCTGAGGGCCAGGGTGGGCCAACGCGGGGAAGGAGACACGATGATCGACGAGGTCGACCAGCGCCTGAAGGCGTGGGTGGGCGAGGTGGTGGGTGATGCCTCTGTGTCCTTCGCGGTCCCAGAGCGCGGCACCCTGACGGATGGTGTGAACCTGTACCTGCTGGAGCTCGGCGCCGCGCCGCCCGCGCGCTCGGTGCGCCGCGTTCCCCTGCAGTTCTCCGTCTGCTACCTGATCACCGTGGGCGCGGAGAGTCCGCAGCGCGCGCACCAGCTGCTCGGGGAGCTCGTGTTCTCCGCGCTGGAGACGCCCGACTTCGAGGTGGATCTCAGCCCCATCCCGCTGGAGCTGTGGACGGCGCTGGCCCTTCCTCCACGGCCGGCCTTCCGGGTGCGGCTGTCCGTGCGGCGCGAGCGCGAGGAGCCGCACATCCGGCGCGTGCGCTTCCCGCTCGTCACGCAGACGGTGCCCAACGAGGCGCTGCTGGGGCGGGTGGTGGGGCCGGGGGACGTGCCCATCCCCGGGGCGCTGGTGGAGCTGCCCACGCTGAAGCTCAGCACGCGGACGGATGCGCGCGGCGGGTTCCGCTTCCCGCTCGTGCCCTCCCGAGCGTCCATCGGTCGGCTGGAGGTGCGCGCCAAGGGCGAGGTGCTCCAGGTGGGCGCGGAGGCGCTCAGCTCCGAAGAGGGGCAGCTGGTGATCCGCATGCCGTTGAAGGAGGGGTGACGTGCCGAACTACCTGACGCCCGGTGTCTATGTGGAGGAGGTCTCCACCGGGACGCGCTCCATCCAGGGGGTGGGAACCACGACGGCTGCCTTCGTGGGCCGGGCGCCCCTGGCGGATGCGCGCCTGCACGAGGCCGTGGCCATCAACGGCTGGTCCTATTTCCTCAAGGAGTACACGCGGCCGGACACGCCAGGCACGGCCTTGTCTCGCGCCGTCCATGGCTTCTTCCAGAACGGCGGGCGGCGCTGCTTCGTCGTCAACATCGGCGACGGCCAGCGGCTCACCGGCGGGACGCGTCGGCGCGAGGGGCTGGCGGTGCTCGAGGAGGTGCCCGAGGTGGCCATGGTGGCGGCCCCCGGCTTCTCGGACTCCGCGGCCCATGACGCGCTGCTCGCGCACGCGGAGAAGATGAAGGATCGCATCGCCATCCTGGACTCTCCCGAGGATGTGGATGACATCGCCCAGCTCACCCGGATCGCGCTGCTGGAGGCACCGGGGGCCCGGGCCGGCGAGCCGAGGACGCAAGAGCAGCCGCTGAAGGGGCTGCGCCCGCGCTTGTCGGACCAGGGGTTCGGTGCCTTCTACTACCCGTGGCTCACCACGGTGGACCCCATGTCCGGGGAGCGGGTGAACGTCCCGCCCTCCGGCCACATGGCGGGCATCTACGCGCGCACGGACGTGGCGCGCGGGGTGCACAAGGCTCCGGCCAACGAGGTGGTGATTGGCGCGGGCAACCTCGTCAAGCACGTCACGCCCGAGGAGCAGGCGGAGCTGAACTCCAACGGCGTCAACTGCATCCGCTACTTCCCCAACCGCGGCATCCGGGTGTGGGGGGCGCGCACGGTGGCGGGCGCGGACAGCGAGTGGCGGTACCTGAACGTGCGCCGGCTCTTCAACTTCGTGGAGGAGTCCATCGCCCTGGGCACGGGCTGGACGGTGTTCGAGCCGAACGATCCAACGCTCTGGGGGAACATCCGCCGGGACGTGGGGGCCTTCCTGCTGCGGCTGTGGCGGGACGGGGCGCTGCTGGGGCGCACCCCGGACGAGGCGTTCTTCGTGCAGTGCGACGAGCAGACCAACTCGCCCGAGAGCATCGACGCGGGGCAGGTGGTGGCGCTGGTCGGCCTGGCGCCGGTGAAGCCGGCGGAGTTCATCATCTTCCGCATCGGCCAGCACCAGGGCGGCGCGGAGGTGGAGGAGGTGAAGAATGGCTGAGGCCAAACCCCCCGAGACTCCACCGGGCCCGCGGGATCCGGGCGCGCAGCCGGGCGCCCTGGTGGACCCGTTCCGGGCGTACAACTTCAAGCTGCTCATCGACGGGGTGAACGAGGGGCACTTCACCCAGTGCACGGGGCTGCACGCCAAGGTGGAGGTCATCCCCTACCGCGAGGCGGGCGGCGGCTCCGTGGTGCGCAAGCTGGCGGGCCCGCTGCGGCTGGGCGAGGTGACGCTGCGCTATGGGCTCACCCAGTCTCCGGAGCTGTGGACCTGGTTCCAGGCCTCCGTGAGCGGCCAGCCCCAGCGCAAGAACGTCTCCATCCTGATGGTGGGGATGGACGGAGTGACGGAGGTGATGCGCTGGAACCTGCTGGAGGCCTGGCCCGCCGAGTGGCACGGCGCGCCGCTGGATGCGCTCGGGCAGCTGGTCGCCATCGAGTCCCTCGTCATCACCTTCGAGTCCTTCAACCGTGGATGAGCGCTCCCAGAGCCGCTGGCGCGACGTGCTTGTGCGCTCCCTGGCGCGGCGGGTGAAGGCCTGGGCCGAGGCGGTCCTCGCGCAGGCCCCCGAGTCTGTCGAGCCCTCCGAGCCAGCGCCGCCGGGTCGGCGGGAGGTGGCTGCCGCGGAGCCCGTGGAGCGCTCGGTGGAGACGCCGTCCGAGGCGGCTCCTGCTCCGAGCGAGGTCAGACGCGAGGGAAGTGCGGGGGAGGCGCCGGTGCAGTGGCTGAGGGATGTGCAGGCGCGGCGAGAGGGTCCTCCTGCCGACTGGGTGGAGCGCGTTCGCCGGGGAGCGCCGCATCTGCTGGCCCGCGTCGGGCGAACTCAGGCCCCACGACCCGGGCCGGTGTCCTCCCGGCCTGTCGAGGCTCCGTCGAAGGAGCGGCCCGAGACGACTTCGGAGGAAGCACCTCAGGCTTCGGTGTCCCATCCTTATATGTCCGTGGAGACTGTGGTGCCTCCGGGGGGGGCCAGGGAGCCCGCCTTGGCCTCGGAGCCTGCGCGTTCGCAGGCGCCTCAGGAGGAGAGGCGAGCCGAGGCGAGCACCACGCCCGCTCCCGAGCAGGGCAGCGCCTCCGCTCCTCCTGTGGCACGACCGCCAGCTCCCGAGGAGCCGCGGCTTGCTCGCCGACGCGAGGAACCCGCGTCGGCGCCTCTTCCTGGGCCGTGCTCCGTTCAGCCCGAGCCTCGCCTTGAGTCGACGGGGCCGGAGCTGCCCCGACGGTCGGCCAGCCCTGCTCCGGTTCCAGGGCTGACGGCGGCTCCTGCCCAGGTCCGCTCGTTGCCCCCGGCCGAGCTTCCAGTGGCCCCTGCTGGGCCCCGCGAGCCGGCCGTCGAGTCCTACCCGTGGAGCCCGGCATTGGCGGTGGTGCCGCCGGTGCACTCCGAGCCTGTGCTCCGTCATGAGCCCTTGGTCCCTGCGGCCCAGCTCTGGCCGGCTCTCCCGGAAGAGTCCGTGCAGCAGGCGAGGCCGTCTCCCGGTGTTTCCTCTGAGTCTCGCGAGGCTGGAGGGAGCACTCCCTGGCCGGAGCTTCCCGAGACACCTCCCGCCGATGCCGCGGAGGGCGCGGCGCTGCTGGCCCAGTGGGAGCGGCTGAGCCGGCTCGACCGTGAACAGCGAGGCGAGTGATGGAGCGCGTGGCCTTTCTCCTCGAGCCGAGCGGTGAGCGCATCGGCGCCCTCCTCAATCCCGAGACGCTCGTGATGCGCCGCACCGCGGGCCTCCGGACGAGACGCGCCTTGAGCGGGGGGATTGCAGGAGGCGGAGCCATGGATGAGCCGCTCCTCTTCACCGGAGGGGGCACTACGGAACTGCTGCTGGAGCTGCTCTTCGACGTGTCGCTGCTGGGCTCCTCCGTCCAGACCGAGGATGTGAGGGCGCTCACCCAGCCGCTCTGGCGGCTCGCGGAGAACAGCGTGGCGGAAGGGGGCTTCGGGCGTCCTCCCCGGGTGCGGCTCGTGTGGGGCAAGCGGCTCAATGAGCCGGCGGTGGTCGCCTCCATCGCGGAGCGGCTGGAGCACTTCACCGCCTCCGGTGCGCCTCGACGCTCCTGGGTGCGCATGCGTCTGGTGCGCATCGAGGAGACGCTCTCCGAGTCCTCCGAGGCTCCCCCCGTGGCAGCCGGTCTCACCGCCGAGCAGGTGACGGAGCAGCTTCCTCCAGAGTCCTTCGAGGCCCATGAGGTGGTGGGCGCGGGAGCCTCGCCCGGACAGCCGCCCGTGGCCGGACAGCGCCTCGATGAGATCGCCCACCAGTACTACGGGGATCCGGCGCTCTGGCGACTCGTCGCCTCGCTCAACGGCATCGCAGACCCGATGCGCATCCCAGCGGGCACCGTGCTCCGGCTGCCCTCGGCCAGCGCGCTCCGGGGGGGCTCATGAGTCGCTTCCGTGGGTTGCCCGCCGTGACGATCGAGCTGGGAGGAACGTCCCTCCCGGCCACGGAGCTGCGGGCCTTGAGCTCGGTGCGGGTGCAGCAGCGGCTGTCCCTGCCCACCCTGTGCGAGCTGACCTTCGTCGATCCTCGCGGGACGCTCGCGTCCAGCGGCGTGGCGCCCGGCACGTCGCTGCGAGTCTCCACCGCTGCGCAGGCCGAGCCGCTCTTCTCGGGCGAGGTGACGGCGATCGAGTACGCCCACGTGGCCGGTGGAACGCGAGAGGTGCGCGTGCGCGGCTACGACCTGCTGCACCGCCTGCGCAAGCGCCAGCCGGTACGGGCGCACGTGCAGGTGTCGCTGCGGGATGTGGCCCGAGAGCTGGTGGCGGACCTGGGGCTCTCCGTCGAGGCCGACGCGCCGGGGCCGCTCTGGCGGCAGCTCGTGCAGCACGGGCAGTCGGACCTCGACTTCCTGGCCGAGCTGGCGGACCGCTGTGGCGTGTACCTGGTGCTCCGGGATGGCGCTCTGCGGCTGCTCACGCTGGAGGGGGAGGGCGAGCCGCTGCCGCTGCTGCTCGGCGAGACGCTCCTGGAAGCCACCGTGGAGGTGAACGGAGATCCCGCGTGTCGCGCGGTCTCCGCGGACGGGTGGGATCCGCTGAGAGCCCGACACCACTCGGCCCGAGCGTCCCAGGCCCGACAAGGGCGACGGGTGCAGGTGGATGCGCCGCCCGAGCTCCTCGGAAGCCCGGGCGAGCGGGCCCTCGTCAATGAACTGGCGGAGGCAGATACCCACGCCGAGGCCGCGGCCCAGGCGGAGCTGGACCACCGCAGCGCGCGAGAGGTGGTGCTCACGGCGCTGGCGGAGGGAGACGCGAGGCTGCGCCCGGGAGCACGGGTGGAGGTGCGCGGCATCACTCCCGCCGTGTCCGGACGCTACGTGCTCACCGCTGTGAACCACGTCCTGGATGCGCAGCGAGGCTTCGTCTCGGAGCTGTCCTCGGCTCCTCCGGCGCGAAGGCCTCGGACACGGGCCTCGGCCGCGACGCTGGGCCTGGTGAGCCGCGTGGACGACCCCGAAGGCCTGGGCCGGGTCCGGGCCACGCTGCCCGCGTATGGCGGCGTGGAGACGGAGTGGATGCAGGTGATGAGCGTGGGCGCGGGCGCGGGCCGGGGGCTGGTGATGCTGCCGGACGTGGGCGACCAGGTGCTCCTCGTCCTGGCGGATGGAGACCCGGCTCGGGGCGTGGTGCTGGGCGGGCTCTTCGGTGAGCACGCTCCCACGGACCCGGGCGTCGAGGGCGGCTCGGTGCGGCGCTACTCGGCTCGGACGGCGGGGGGACACAAGCTCGTGCTGGACGATGCCGGACGCACGCTGCGGCTGGAGGATGGGACGGGCAGCTACCTGGAGCTGACGCCCTCCGGCGCGCGCCTCCACTCGAAGGTTCCCCTGGACATCGAGGCCCCCGGCCAGCCGGTGGTCATTCGCGGGCACTCCATCGACTTCCGGAGAGGGTGATGCGCTTCCTGACCGTCGACGCGCTGGTGGTGTGCGCCCATGAGCTGGGGAAGGTGGGGCTCCTGGCCTCGCAGTCCTGGGTGACGGTGGAGGGGCGCCCGGTGCTCGTGCGCGCGGACCCGGAGGGACGGCCCATCGCCGGGTGCCCGAACATCGGCCCCACCATCAAGCCCTGCACGAACACGCTGGCGGTGAAGGTCGGCTACTCCTCGCTGATCCGCATCGATGGGAAGCCCGTCTGCCTGGACTCCTTGAAGGGGCTGACGGATGGCACGCCGCCCGGTGTGGTGGAGTACAAGGTGAACGCCCCCGGGCAGACGCTGGTGACGGAGGCCGGATGAACGCGCCCCGGTACCGCGCCTGGCGCTTCCTGCACCCGGACCTCGACTTCGGCGAGGAGCGGTCGGGCCTGCGCACCACGCCCACGGGCTCCGTGGACATGGTGGCCGAGCACGCCGCCGTCCGTCAGGCCGTGCTGCTCCTGCTCACCACGGTGCCGGGCGAGCGCGTGATGCGGCCGGAGTACGGCTGCGAGCTGCACCGGCTGGCCTTCTCGCCCAACGACGACACCACCGCGGGGCTCGCCATCCACTACGTGCGCCGCGCGCTGGAGCGCTGGGAGCCTCGCATCCAGCTCCTCCAGGTGGACGCGGGCCGCAGCCCCGAGGATGCGTTCCGGTTGGACGTGTCCGTGGAGTACCGGGTGCGCGCCACGCAGCGCGCGGAGCGGTTCGTCTATCCCTTCACGCTCGCGGGAGGAGGCCGCTGATGTCGCTCCCGTCTCCCCAGTTGGATGATCGGACGTTCCAGCAGCTGCTCGAGCAGGCGCGGGGCCACATCGCCCAGGCCTGCCCGGAGTGGACCGACCTGAGCCCCCATGACCCGGGCATGGTGCTGCTGGAGGCCTTCGCCCACCTCACGGAGACGATGCTCTACCGGCTCAACCGGCTGCCGGAGAAGGCCTACGTGGAGTTCCTCCGGCTGCTGGGCGTGCGTCTCCAGCCTCCGGCGGCCGCGTCCGTGACGCTGAGCTTCAGCGTGAGCCGCCCGGCCGAGCGCCCGGTGGACATCCCTCGGGGCACCCGAGTCACCCTGGCGCGCGCGGGCGCGGGCACCGAGCCGGTGATCTTCCTCACCGGGGACGCGGCACGCATTCCCGCGGGCGGGAGCGAGGTGGAGGTGCGGGCGTTCCACTGCGATCAGGTGGATGCGGAGCTCGCGGGCCAAGGCACGGGGCAGCCGGGCCTGACGGTGCGGGCTCGGCGGCCACCCATCGTGGCGCCCACGGGGGACTCGCTGGACCTGGTGGTGGGCGTCGAGGCCGAGCCCGACGAGCTGGACGGCCGCGCCCCGGCGCGTCAGCACGAGGGCCGCACCTACCGCATCTGGAGGGAGGTGGAGGACTTCGCCTACCTCGCGCCGGACGAGCCCGCGTACGTGGTGGACCGGATGACGGGCACCATCACCTTCGCGCCCTCGGCTCGCATGACCGGAGAGGACGGCACGCTCACCGAGGCCCGGGCGCTGGCGGCCATTCCGCGGGCCGGGCGCGCCATCCGGCTCTGGTACCGGCGAGGCGGAGGCGCCTCGGGCAACGTCGCCGCGAGCACGCTGGAGGTGCTCAAGGATCCCATCCCCGGCGTGAAGGTGACCAACCCGCATCCCGCGGTGGGCGGGAGGCCGGCGGAGACGCTGGAGAACGCGCTGGTGCGAGGGCCGCAGGAGCTGCACTCGCTGCGGCGGGCCATCACGGCGGAGGACTTCGAGCTGCTCGCGCTCCGGGCCTCGGGAGCGGTGGCGCGCGCCAAGGCCGTCACCCTGGCGCAGATCTGGGCGCATGCGCCCGCGGGGACGGTGGAGGTGCTGCTGGTCCCCCACCTGCCGCCGGAGCTGCAGGGCCGCCACGGAGAGGGAGTGACGGTGACGGCGCTGCGCCAGCACGAGACGGAGGAGGCGCGAGCCCGCATCCAGCGAGAGCTGGAGGAGCGCCGTCCGCTGGGCACGGAGTGCTGGGTGGACTGGGCGCGCTACAAGGTGCTGAGCGTCATGGCGCGCGTGGTGGCCCATCGGGCGGAGGACGCGCAGGCGCTGCGGCAGCGCCTCCTGGAGCGCCTCTATCGGACGCTCACGCCGCTGCCCTCCGCGCTGCGGCCGGGAGGCTGGGGCTTCGGCCAGGCGCTCCGGGCCTCGCATGTCTACGACATCCTGCTGTCCGAGCCGGGCGTCAGCTACGTGGACCGCGTGCGGCTGCGCGTGGACGAGGTACCCCAGGATGTCCGCACGCTCGCCCAGGACCACTTCCAGCCGCGCACCTTCTACGCCGGAGGCAGCGAGGCCCTGTTCCGCTCGGTGAACGCGGGCGATGGATGGGAGCCCGCGGGCCGCTTTCCGGGAGAGCAGGTGGAGGTGGTGGAGGCCCACCCGTCGCGCGCCGGCCTGGTGGCGGTGGCGGCCCGGCTCGTGGGGGACACGCAGCAGCGCTCGCGGCTGCGCGTCTCCTCGGACTGCGGTGAGACGTGGGAGCGCGCCACGCACACGCTGGACACCGTCGAGGACCTCGCGTGGACGATGCGAGACGGAACGCCCGTGCTGCTCATCGCCACGCGCGTGGGGCTCTTCGAGCTGGCGATGCGGCCTGGAGCCACGCCGCTCCAGGTGCTGGTGGATCCGAACAACCAGGACCTGGGCTTCTTCGCGGTCGCCGCCGCGGCGGAGGTGCGGGGCGGAGTCAGCGTGGCCGTCGCGGGAATGGGGCAGGCGGGAGTCTTCCTCTCCAGCGCGGGTGGCCGGGGCGGGGGCTTCCGGCACATCGGCCTGAGAGGGCAGGACGTCCGCGCCCTGGAGGTGCAGCGGGACGGGCCTCGAGCCTTCCTCTGGGCGGGGCTGGCGGCGGCGAGCGGCTCGGACCCAGGCAAGGGCTGTCTGAGCCGCGAGCTGCTGGGGAACGCCGATCCACCCGACGGGTGGCGCGCGTACGACAAGGGCTGGGACGGAGGGAGCTGTCTGGCGCTCGCCTTCGCGGGCTCGACCGTCTACGCGGGCTCGCACCGCGCGGGCGTGCTGTGGCAGGACGCGAGCCGTCCCAACGCCCAGTGGCAGCGGCCGGACGTGGGCAGCGGCCTGCCGCTCCGTGAGGCCGAGCGCCTCTTCCAGCCGGTGTTCGCGCTGGCCACCTCGCCCGAGGGCCCGCCGCTGCTGGCCGGAGGCCCGGGCGGTGTCTTCCGCCGGCCCGAGGGGAGCGAGCGGTACGAGCCCTGCTCCACGCGCGAATTCACCGAGAAGGTGACGCTGCCGCCTACCTGGCTCCTGTGCTCCGGCTCTCACGAGCTGGAGGTGGTGACGGACGATGAGGAGCGCTGAGATTCTTCGCCTGCTGCCCGGCGTCTTCCAGCGGACCGCCCGCCAGGGCAGCCCGCTGCTGGCGCTGCTGGGCGTGATGGACGTGCTGCATGTGCCCTCGGAGGCGGCGCTGGAGGAGCTGGACGCGCTCTTCGACCCGCGCCGGGCGCCAGAGCGCTTCGTGCCCTTCCTGGCGCGCTGGGTGGACCTGGACCTGCCGGTGACGACGGGCCTGGGACGCCTGCGCGAGCTGGTGGCCGCGGGGGTGGAGCTGTCTCGCTGGCGGGGCACGGCGCGGGGGCTGCTGCTGTTCCTGTCCACCGCCACGGGCCGCAAGGACTTCGAGCTGGACGAGCGGGTGCCGGGCCCGGACGGCCTGCCCCGGCCCTTCCACATCCGCGTGCGCGCCCCGGCCGAGCTGGCGCCCCACCGCCCGATGCTGGAGCGGATCATCGAGCTGGAGAAGCCCGCCTACGTCACCTACGAGCTGCACTTCGGGCAGCTCCCGCAGCCAGGAGCGAGTTGATGCCACGCGCCTTCGACATCACGGCCGCCACGGAGTCGGTGAACCTGAGCGCCTCGGGGCAGGGAGAGCTGGCCTTCACGGTGTCCAACGCGCTGCGTGCGCCGGTGCGCGCGCGGGCCACGGTGATGATGGCGGGGCAGGCCCAGCGCGAGTGGGCGAGCGTCTCCGGAGGCGAGGAGCGGGACTTCGCGCTGGACGGGACGCAGCAGTTCACCGTGAAGCTCCAGGTGCCACCCGGGACGCCGCCGGGCCGCTACACCTTCCACCTGCTGGTGACGAACGTGGCCAACCCGGACGAGCAGTACGCGGACGGGCCCACGGTGGCCTTCATCGTGCCCGAGGCGGCACCTCCCCAGAAGAAGCCGTTCCCCTGGTGGATCGTCGTGCTGGCGGCCGGGGTGCTGCTCATCGTCGGAGCCGTGGTGGCCATCCTGGCCGGCCGGGGAGGCCCGGACGTGGGCGAGCCCTGCGAGGGCGCTGAGTGCGGCAAGGGGCTGGCGTGCTCGGGCGCGGACGGAGGCGTGTGCCTGGGAGAGGACGGCTTCAAGGGCTGCAAGGAGGACGCGCAGTGCCTCTCGCTGCGGTGCGCGGAGGGCCGGTGCGCGGAGGCGGAGCTGGGGCGCAACTGCGGCCCCGGGGACACCTGTCCGGCCCGACAGAAGTGCACCACGCTGCAGGGGACTCGCACGTGCCTGCGGGTGCCGGAGGAGGCCTGCTCGGGAGATGGACAGTGCTCGAGCCTCTACTGCAAGGACGGCAGGTGCACGCGGGACGATGGCAAGTGCGAGGGCAACGACGAGTGCCGCCCGCCCTCGCTCTGCCACACGAACAAGCTCTGCCTGCTCCCCGATGGCCAGGACTGCACGACCAACGGTGTGTGCATCTCCGGGTTCTGTCAGGGCGGCAAGTGCCAGCAGGCTCCGATGACCTGTACACCGCCCTGCTCCCGGTTCTTCTCCTGCGTCGCCGGACGCTGTGTCCGGTTCGAGCTGCTCCCCCGGGTCAACGAGGAGATCTTCAAGGCACCGGGCCGGGGCGTCATCTTGAAGCCCCGGAACGAGTAGCCACCTGACTTCACCTCGGTACGCCCATGCCTGCTCCGAAGCCTCTCACGGTGGTGCTCATCCTGGCGGTGTTCGCGTGCGTCGCCCTCTACGTGCTGGGCGTGGGCCTGGGCGCGACGGACAACTCCCGTGCGGGCCGAGCGTCCATGTCGAAGGAGGAGCGCCAGCGCTTGCGCGAGCGCCTCATCCGTCCGCGCCCGGTGAAGGTGGAGGAGCTGCGAGCGGACTGCCCGATGGCTGGCGGTGTGCTCACCCTGGAGCAGGGGAGGTCCTGCCAGGTGACCATCGAGGAGACGGGCGCGCGAGGGCGCACGCTGGAGGTGGCGCCAGCGGGGCCTGGCTCGGGCGGTGTCTCCCTGCAATTCACGCCGAAGAGCAAGCCCGCGCTTCCGGTCTCGGAGGACCTGCTGAAGGAGCCCCGGAAGCTCGACGTGATGAAGGAGGGAGGCGAGCTGCTCCTCACCTGCCGCACCGCCGGGACTGGCGGACGCTGTCAGGTGCGGCTCCCGTAGCGCCTACGCCGCCACGCGCTTGAGGCGCAGCACCTTCAAGATGGAAACGAGCGCGCCGACGAGCAGCACGACGGCCCAGATGAGCGCGAGCACGGAGACGACGATCGCCCCCAGGGCATCCGTGATGCTCACCAGCACGATGGGCACGAACCCGTGAAGGAAGCTGACGATCGCGTTCGCGAGCAGGGAGGTGAGGATCAGCAGCACCAGTCCCTTGTTCTGCAGGAAGCGCTGGTGGGCCAGCACCAGGAACACCGCGGCCACGACCTTGAGGACCATCAGCAGGCCGAGCGTGCCGGCGGCCCCACCTCGATTGAAGAAGCCCCACACCGCCAGGTAGGCGATGGTGCCGAAGGGCACCGCGGTGAACAGGCCCACCATCAGCATCAGCAGCCCGATCGCGGCGAACAGCATCCCCAGGCCCGCGAGCAGCGCTACCACCGCGCCGATGAGCGTCACCAGGCCTTGCACCCGGCCGTGGACGCGCTCGGGGATGAGCAGGCTGGCCCCCATCAGCGCCAGGGTGAGCAGCAGCAGCCCGTCCAGCAGCGCGAGGTACGGAATGCCGAGCCCGGGAGTCGGCGGGTTGTCCTTCTGGACCCGGAGGACCTCATTGAGGTCCACGTCGTCCTGCGCGCCCTCCTCGCGGATGGAGGCCTGCAGCGCCTGCGGATCCGGCGCCTTCGTGGGGAGCAGAACGGGGGAGCCCACCTCGACGAGCACCGCGAGCACCAGGCACACCAGCGACACGATGAAGAAGGGTTTCCGCAGCTTGTCCATTCAGCCCCCCAGCGGACACTCCAGGCGCCGTGCCCCGTGGAGGATAGGCAGTCGGCTGCCGGTCCCCGATATGCTCCCGGGTGCGAATGTCCGAGCGAGCACGAGCCTCCCCGGCGCACCCGTCGCCTCCTGAACGGGAGCTGTCCGCCGAGGATGTCCGCCGGCGGCTCGAGGGCCGGATGGAGCTCCTCGAGTCCGCTCGGAAGCGCCATGCCGCGCTGGAGAGGCGGCTGAGTGGCGTCGCCTGGAAGCGTCGCCTGCGTGCCCACCCGGAGCTCCTCGGCGAGGTGCTCGAGCAGGAGAACGCGCTGGAAGAGGCGATGGCCCGAATCCGCCGGCGCATGGAGGTGGAGGGCTGGCCCGAGACGCTTCCGGCGCTCGAGTCGCTCCGTGAGGTGCAGCGGCTCCGAGCGCGCCTGGGGACGCTCGTCCGAAAGCGGTTGGCGGAGCTGGCGGTGCCCGTGGGCGAGCCGGACTTGCGGAAGGAGCTGGCCTCGCTGCGCGGCACCCTCCAGGCGTCTCCCATCTCCGCGCCCGTGGACAACGAGACGCGCATCCTGGAGATGAAGCGCCACAGCTCCATCCCTCCGCCCCTGCTCGTCCTCGTCTTCCTCCTCGTCCCACTGCTTCGCCTGGTGGCGGCCTTCTCGGGGCCGGCGACCATCCTGGTCTTCGCGGGACTGCTGCTCTCCCTCATGGCACTGTACGCGTCTCGAGCGGGGGAGTTCTGGCTCACCAGCGAGCGGCTCGTCTGGAAGCCCGTCGTCGGAGAGCCGGTCGCGGTCTCCCTGCGCTCCATCCGCGCGGGAGGCATCCAGGTGGAGCGCCTCTCCCGGAGCGTGCGCGTGGAGGGAGACCGCATCGTGCACGTGCGGTACGCGGAGCCGGTGGAGAAGCTCGCGGCGCTCCTCGAGATGCACCGCCAGCCGCCCTTCCTGGGCGCGAGCCGGAGCGGCCAGCGACTGCCGCGGGTGAGCCTCTACGAGGCGACGCTCCAGGAGGGCCCCGGAGCACCGGCCCGCCAGGGGCTCGCGGTCCTCCGTCCCCAAGGTGTCTCCTTCGTGCCGCGGGGAACGGGGCGCGAGGCCCTGAAGGCTCTGACGGGCGTTACCCCACCCGAAGGCCTGAACCTCGAGGCGGCCTGGCTCCTGGAGGAGCTGCGCTGGCTGACCGACGCGGAGTTCGACGCGAGCCTCGCTCGGGTGGTGGAGGCCACCGGCGGCGTGCACTGGTCCGCGTGGGAGGCTCGTCGCGCGAGGGGGCAGCCGCTGTGGAAGGAGATCCACATCACCCGTGGCGCACAGTCGCTGGTCGGCAAGGTGGACTGGTCGCAGCAGGCCGCCGCCGAGCGGGTCTTCGACTCCTGGCCCTCGGCCGAGCCCTGACACGCCTGTCAGGGAGGGCAGGACATCCCTGCGCCCGCCGGATGTAAAATCAGCGGGTTGAGCTGGGAACGGCGCTTGCTTCGGCGCGAGCACCCCCATTCCTCAGGAGAGAGACATGATGCGAAGGCTCCTCGTCGCGCTGATGGCGACGGCGTTCACGCTGGCTGGCTGTGGCGGTATCGGGACGGGCGGTTTCGCGGACTTCGGAGCGACTGCCGGAGGCGCGCAGGACATCGGGCTGGCGAGGACGAAGATCGCCCAGGGCCAGGTGCCCGCTCCGGAGGACTTCGTCGCCGAGGGGCTCTACTCGGAGCACGACCTGCCGCTGCAGGGCCCGGCCTGCAACCAGGTGCTGTGCCTGCGCACGGCGACGGGCATCGCGCCGGCCCTCGACACGGGGCGTCAGGAGGTGTTCGTGCAGGTGGGCTTCTCCTCCAACGTGGACCCGGCCACCTTCCGCCGCAAGCCGTTGGACGTGGCGCTGGTCATCGACCGGTCCGGTTCCATGAGCGGCGAGCCGATGGAGGCGGTGAAGGAGGCCGCGCGCAAGCTGGTGGAGAAGCTGAACGAGGACGACACCTTCGCGTTGGTCGTCTTCGACGACGAGGTCGACACGCTGGTTCATCAGCGGTCCGCGGGCGACCGCTCGGAGCTCCTGAGCGCGATCGACAAGATCAAGCCGCAGGGCAGCACCTGCATCGAGTGCGGGCTGAAGGAGGGGTTCAAGGAGCTGGCCAAGAGGCCGGCGGATGCGGCGCGGGCCCGCCGGCTCTTCCTCTTCACGGATGCGATGCCCAACGTGGGCGCCACGGGCGAAGGCGAGTTCATGGACTTGCTGCGGAGCCACTCCCAGCAGGGCCGGGACACGACGGTGTTCGGAGTGAACATCGCGTTCGGGCAGGAGCTCGTGACGAAGATCTCGGCGGTGCGCGGCTCGAACTACTTCTTCTTGAGCAACGCCGAGCGGACGCGGACGGTGTTCGACGAGGACTTCGACTTCCTGGTGACGCCCATCGCCTATGACCTGCGCATGGCGCTCACGCCCGCCGAGGGCTTCCGGGTGGAGGCGGTGTACGGCGTGCCGGGAGTGGACCCGGGCGCGAGCCTGGCCGAGATGGATGTGGCCACCGTGTTCCTCTCGCGGCGCCGGGGCGCCATCGTCGCGCGCCTGAGCGCGAGCGGCGAGGTGCAGCCAGGCCAGCAGCTGGTGTCCAGCAACCTCTCCTTCCAGCCCCTGGAGGGGGAGGCGCCTCCCGCCGTCACCCTCACCGCGCGGTACGAGGGCAGCGAGCCGCTCAGCTCCACGTCGACGTGGTACTCGCAGAACTCGGTGCGCAAGGCGGTGGCGCTGACGAACTTCATCCTGGGCGCGCGGCAGGCCTGCGAGCACTGGAACAAGGGCGAGAAGGCGGCGGCCCGCGAGCTGGCGGACCGGACGGCGACGCTGTTGCAGGCCGAGGCGCAGGCGCTGGACGACGCGCCGCTGCGCGCCGAGGCGGAGCTGGCCAGGAAGCTGGCCGAGCTGATGGTGCCCTGAGCCGCCCGCCGAGGGCGTCGGACCGGGTTGGTGGTCCACTGTTCGGAAACGTCGGGGGTTTTGGAGCCTGAAAAGTCCCGACGTTTTCGCACAGTGAGGAGCGGAAGCCTTCACACCAGGGAGGCGGGCCGCTTCAGGCGGGCGAAGAGGATGACGTGGGAAGCGACGATGAGCGGCACCACGTAGAGCGGCACCATGGGCCAGGGGGCCTGCCCGAACGACGCCATGGCGCGGGGATCGCCGAAGAAGAGGATGCGCTGGGCGGCGACCAGCACGGCGAGGATGTCCACGAAGCCCACGACATTGAAGACCCACAGCGCGCGCGCCCGCAGCGGGGTCCGCGCCGGGGTGAACAGGACGAGTGCCGCGAGCAACCCTGCGATGATGTCTCCCACCCCGGCGCCCAGGGCGAACTCCGCGGGCAGCCGGCCCCGTGAGAGCTCGATGAGGAAGCCCGCGCCAATGAAGGCCCGGAGCATGTGCAGCCACAGATAGCTCGGGAGCCCGAGTCTCTCGAAGAACGCGCGCGCCGCCGGAATCCTTCTCCAGGACAGCAGCACGACCGTGGTTCCTCCCAGGATGCACAGGGGAATGAGGATGGGGCGCTCGGGGCTGACGAGCCCGATCAGGCTCAGGAGGAAGGCTGCCAGGCCCCACGCGACGAGCGAGAGCCTCCCCCGTCTGTCCGCCTCCCCGGAGCTGTCGGCCCCCACGGGGACGGGGACCCTGCGGGAGCAGGTCGCCGCGTTCGAGCGCTCGCTCATCGCCCGAGCCCTGGAGGAGGCGGGCGGCAACCAGTCGGAGGCGGCACGGCGGCTCGGGCTGACCCGGGTGACGCTGATCGACAAGCTCAAGCGCCACGGGCTGCGCAAGGGCTGACGACAGGCACACCGTACGGCTTGTCAGGACCCGTCGCGTGCAATACGCCTGGGGGCATGTCCACCGCCTCGCTCCCCGACGCCTTCCTCCGAGCCATCGCCGAGGGCTTCCCGCCAGATTTCCTCACTCGCGAGCCGGGCGAGCTGGCGGAGTACGGCCGTGACTGGACGCGCGTTTACACGCCATCGCCGGCCGCCATCGCCTTCCCGCGCACCACGGATGAGGTGGCGCGGCTGCTCGCCCTGTGTGACGCGCACCGTGTGCCGGTGGTGCCCTCGGGAGGGCGCACGGGCCTGGCGGCGGGCGCGGTGGCGGCTCGGGGCGAGCTGGTGCTCTCGCTGCGGCGGATGAGCCGGATGGACCCGGTGGACGTGCTCGGCAACACGGTGCGCGTGCAGGCGGGCGCGGTGACGGAGGCGGTGCACCAGCACTGCGCCCAGCACGGGCTGACGTGGCCGGTGGACTTCGCCTCCAAGGGCTCCAGCCACGTGGGTGGCAACATCGCCACCAACGCCGGCGGGGTGAAGGTCATCCGCTACGGGCTCACGCGGCAGTGGGTGCTGGGGCTGCAGGTGGTGACGGCGAAGGGGCAGGTGCTGGAGCTCAACGGCGCGCTGGAGAAGAACAACACGGGCGTGGACCTGCGCCAGCTCTTCATCGGCAGCGAGGGCACGCTGGGCATCATCACCGAGGCCACCCTCAAGCTGACCCGGCTCCCCGGCAAGCAGGAGGTGTTCCTCTTCGCGGTGCCGGACGTGGCCGCCGTGCTGAGGCTGTTCCGGGACGCGCGCCAGGCGCCGCTGCTGCTGTCCGCCTACGAGTTCTTCACCGACAAGTGCCTGGCCCGGCTGCAGCGCCACCGCAAGCTGCGCTCGCCCTTCGAGGCCCCCAGCGGCTGCTACGTGCTCATGGAGGCCGAGGCCACGGACCCGGCGGCCGTGGAGGCCTGGCTGGGCTCGCTCTTCGAGCGCGGGCTGGTGACGGACGGCACGCAGGCGCAGAACGCCTCGCAGGCCACGGAGCTGTGGACCCTGCGCGAGGGCATCAGCGAGAGCCTCTCCGCCACGGGCCTGCCGCACAAGAACGACATCGCCCTGCCCATCGCCGCCCTGGAGGCCTTCTGCGCGGAGATGGACGCGTTCTTCGGCGCGCGCTACCCGGGCTGGGAGATCTGCCTCTTCGGCCACATCGGCGACGGCAACCTGCACGTCAACGTGATGAAGCCGGACGCCATGGAGAAGGCGGAGTTCCTCTCGCACACCAAGCGGGCCGACCACGACATCTTCGCCCTGGTGCGCAAGTACCGCGGCAGCATCTCTGCCGAGCACGGCATCGGCCTGCTGAAGAAGGACTACCTCTCGTACACCCGCACGCCCGAGGAGCTGGAGCTGCTGCGCACGCTCAAGCGTGCGCTGGACCCCAACCACATCCTCAACCCGGGGAAGATCGTCGACGCGTGAGGCGCGCCCGGCTCAGGACACCATGCGCGTCTTGATGTCGGTGTTCAGCCCCGCGATGGCCTCGCTCACCTGGGCGGACACGTCCTGGTCCAGGTCCATCACCAGGTAGCCGATGTTGGCGTCCGTGCTCAGCACCTGCGCGTGGATGTTGGCGTTCAGGTCCGAGACGATGCGGTTGATGTCGCGCAGCACGCCCGGGATGTTGCGGTGCACGTTGAGGATGCGGTGCGTGCCGGGGATGAGGGGCACCTCCACCTGCGGGAAGTTCACCGCGCCGGTGGTGGCGCCCGACTTCACGAACTTGATGAGCGAGGTGGCCACCTCGCGGCCGATGGACTCCTGGGCCTCCTCGGTGGAGCCGCCGATGTGCGGGGTGAGCACCACGTTGGGCAGGTTCTGCAGCTCGGTGCGGAAGCCGTCGCTGTTCGTCTCGGGCTCCTCCGGGTACACGTCCACCGCCGCGCCGCCCAGGTGCTTGGAGCGCAGCGCCTCGGCCAGCGCGGGGATGTCCACCACCGAGCCGCGGCTGGCGTTGATGAGGCACGCCCCCTTCTTCATCCGCGCCAGCTCCGCCGGGCCGATCATCATGTTCGTGGCCGAGGTGGCCGGCACGTGCAGGGTGACGAAGTCCGACTCGGCCAGCAGCTCGCCCAGCGTGGGCACCGAGCGCGAGTTGCCCAGCGGCAGCTTCGTCATGATGTCGTAGTACACGACGCGCATGCCGAGCGACTCGGCCAGCACGCCCAGCTGCGAGCCAATGTGCCCGTAGCCGATGATGCCCAGCGTCTTGCCGCGCACCTCGTGGCTGCCCGTGGCCACCTTGCGCCACTGGCCCGTGTGCACCTCGCGGCTGCGGTCGAACAGCTGGCGCGTCAGCACGATGATCTCCGCGATCACCATCTCCGCCACGCTGCGCGTGTTGCTGAACGGCGCGTTGAAGCAGGGAATGCCGTGGCGGTTGGTGGCCGTCAGCTCGATCTGGTTGGTGCCGATGCAGAAGGCGCCGATGGCCAGCAGGCTCTCCGCGTGGGCCAGCGCGCTCTCGGGCACGTTCGTCTTGCTGCGGATGCCCAGCAGGTGCACGCCCTTGAGGCGCTCGGTCAGCTCCTCGGGCTTGAGCGCGCCCTGCACCCGCTCCACCACGAAGCCCTCGGCCTTCATCAGGTGCTCGGCGGACGGGTGGATGTTCTCCAGCAGGAGGACGCGGAGGGGGACCTTGTTGCTGACGGGCGAGGACGGGTTGGGGAACCGGGGTGTGCTCATGGCGCTCCGCGTTAGATCTCACGGAGCGGACTGTCAAGCCTCGCTCTCGCCTCTTCGCAGAGCGGACGGGCTCCGCGGGAGCCGGAGGACGCAATGGCGGACAGTTACCGCGCTGCCGTGGGGCGCGGGCGGGCCAGGGGGTGCCGCCCGCGCCAGGGAAGCAGGGCTACTGGATCGTCCAGGCCACCGTGCCGCTGCAGCTGTTGCTCTGATAGCAGCCGGCGCGGATCTGGTACGAGCCGCTCGTCGTGGCGGTGAAGGTCAGGTTCGAGGCGGTGCCACTGCCGCAGCCGTCATCGTTGAAGGCCACCTGCGTGGCGGCCGGGCCATACAGCCGCAGGTAGGTGTCGCCGGAGGCGCTGGAGCCCGTCACGCCGCAGGTGCCCAGGGTGATCTTCTGGCCCGCGGTGAGGGTGATGTCCCGGTTCACCGTGTTCTGCTGGGCGCTGTTGGTGTTGCTCGCGCTGAAGGCGTACGAGCCCCCGGTGCCCGGCGGCGGCGCCGAGCCGATCTGCCACACGACCGTGGCGGAGCAACTGCCGCTGCTGTAGCAGCCGCCGCGGATCTCGTAGTTGCCGGCGGTGGCCGCGGTGTAGGTGATGCTGGAGCCGTTGCCGCCGCACGCGTCGTCGTTGCTGGCCACCTGCGTCGCCGCGGGCCCGAAGAGGCGCAGGTACGTGTCACCGCTGAACGTGGCGCCCGTCACGCCGCACGTGGCCACGGTGATGGCCTGGCCCGCGGCGAGCGCCACCACCTTGTTCACGGTGTTCTGCTGGGCGCTGTTGGTGTTGCTCGCGTTGTAGCTGTAGGAGTTGGGCGGCGGGGGAGGCGGCTCGGTGGTGCCGCACAGGCGCTGGCTGCCCGCCACCTGGCAGTACGCGTCGATGGCCGGGCGGACGTAGGTGATGTCCTCGCCGCGGCAGCCCGTCTCCGAGCACACGTTCACGATGCGGCAGCTGCCGTTGGAGACGTAGTCCGTCTCGCCGCGCACCAGGATGCCGGCCACCGTGTAGCCGCCGTTCTCGTACACGCCCGAGCCCGAGTTGCCGCCGAAGGTGTCCGTGCTGGCAATGAAGTAGTCCAGCGTGCCCGCGCGCGCGTCACGCACCGCGCCGCCCGAGTCGATCTTGAAGGGGATGCCGCTGCCGCTGCCGATGACCGTCACCGCCTGACCCACGTTCATCGGGCTGTTGCCCGCGCGGATCGGCGCCGGCACGAAGCGCGGCGTGGCCGCCCGGTCCAGCCGGACGACGGCGTAGTCCAGGTTGCGCCCGTTCACCGTGGACTGCTGGCGCGCGACGATCGTCTGACAGGCGAACACGTCCGCCGTCGTCACCGTCTGCAGCGTGCTGGCGGTCGGCCGGTAGAAGTTGAACACGAAGCGCGTGTTGGAGCAGTCCGAGGCGCTGGTGATGCAGTGGCCCGCGGTGAGCACCAGGTCATCGTCGATCAGCGTGCCCGAGCAGAACGCCGGAGTCGGGTCCTCCAGGAAGCGCTCCGTGGTGCAGAGGTTGAAGGCCGCCTTGAGCGTCGAGGCGCTGAAGGTGACGTTGTTCGGGTTGGAGGTGTTGATGCTGCTGGGCCGCATCAGCGCCACGGTGGCCTGCTGCGCACGCGCGCGCAGGGTGGCGTCCGGGTGCGCGTACACGTCCATGCGGTTGTCCGTGCCGTAGACGACCGGCGCCTTGGACTCGCCCAGCGCTTCCTGCTCCGGTACCGCGCCCTCCTCGAGGGGACCGCAGCCTGCGGCGGCCAGGGTACACAACAGGGTTCCGAGGACTCGAGCGCGCCGGGCGGCGCTGAACGGGACGATTCGCATGGACAGCCACTCCTTGGGGGATGGGAACACAGCCCGCCTGCCGAGCGGCCAGGCGGGTGGCGCATGATGCACGAAACGGCTTTCCCTGTCTTCACGCCAAGTGCGGCTGAATCAGTATTTCAGGAAGACTGTTCAACGGCAGCGAGACTGAAAAACCTCACTCATCGTCCGGGTTCTTCAGCCAGCCGAGCGCGTCGTCGCGAGACTCGAAGGTGCGCGCGGGGATGGTGAGCATGGCCTGCTTCGTCATGCGCCAGGCCTGGAGGCCGGAGGCCGCCGTGGAGACGACGCGCGCCGAGCGCTTCATGCCCTTGAGCTGGGCGTACGCGTTCAGCTTGGCCATCACCGCCACCATGTTGGAGGGCATCACGCGCAGCTGGGACTGATCCACCAGCGCGCTCCAGTCGCCGGCCAGCTCCTCGATGGCGGTCCGGACGCGGGCCAGGTAGTCGTCCACGTCCTCCTGCGTGGGCTGGGACGGGTAGACGACCTCGAGGATGCGATCGGGCTGGTGGACGATGATCTGGAAGGGCATGAGGGCGTGCTCCCATACCACACGGCGCCGACGAACGCCGGGGGGCCGATCATCCTAACCCTCTCCGGGCCGACAGTTCGACTCCTCTCCTGATGCGTTGGAGCAGCCCTCCGAAGTGCCCGGAAGGACAGGGCCCCGCCCGCCCGCCGCCGGGGGCCGCCCGGGCCAAAAATGTCAGACCTGACTGGTAGTTACGTCGCTGCCGGCGGATCGGAGTCGACGCGCCAGAGGGGTGCGGCGACGGTCTGACCGGCAAGGGGGTTTCATGCGAACGAAGCTGTACGTTCTGGGCGCGGTGCTGGGTGTCGCGCCGGGCCTGCTGCCGGTGGTGTCCACGCTGTGGGTTCCGCCGTCGCAGGAGACAAAGCAGGACTCGCGCGGGGCCTCGCGCAAGGGGCGCGGGGCGGGCCGGACGAGCCCGGCGCCTGCGGGCAGTGGCTCTGGCGTGGCGGCGCCTCCGGGCGCTGGCTCCGCGGAGCCGGGTGCACCCACGCACCCGTGCGAGCTCATCACCCTGGTGAAGGTGCCGTGCGACCCGAGCACGGGCGCCTGCGAGTACACCTACTGGCAGTGCCCCGAGGCGGTGAAGCCGCTGAAGGCATGAGCCACGGCGCTCGGCTCGGCTGAGCGCCGGTTCTCGAAGTGAGTGCGGCGGAGCTGGCTTACGGGCTGGCTCCGCCGCACGCGTCTGGGGCGGCTAGTTCGTCGGCGAGGTGCCGGACTTCTTCAGGTACTGCTCGAGGAAGCCGAGCATCCGCGAGTAGGCCTCCGCCTCGTTCTTCTTCTTGGTGAAGCCGTGGCCCTCATCGGGGAAGACGACGTACTCGACGGGGACCTTGTTCTTCTGCACCGCCTGGACGATCTCGTCCGACTCCGGCTTGATGACGCGCGGATCATTGGCGCCCTGGATGACGAGCAACGGCCTCTTGATCTTCTCGGCGTGGAAGAGCGGCGAGATGTCCCGGAGCATCTGCTCCTGCTTCTCCGGGTTGCCCACCTCCTGGTAGAGCGCCTCGCGGATCGACTCCCAGTAGGGCGGCACGCTCTTGAGCGTGCGCAGCCAGTTGGACACGCCGAAGATGTCCACGCCCACGTTGAAGGCGTCCGGGTGGAAGGCGAGCGCCGCCAGCGTCATGTAGCCGCCGTAGCTGCCGCCCGCGATGCCGACGCGGCTGCCGTCCACGTAGGGCAGGCTGGCCAGGTACTTCTTGGCCTCGATGCAGTCGAGCAGCGGCTCCTTGCCGTGCTTTTGATCATCCGCGGTGAAGAACGTCTTGCCGTAGCCGGAGCTGCCGCGGTTGTTGATGCCCAGCACCACGTAGCCGTGGTTGACCAGGAACTGGATGAGCGGCGAGTAGCCCTTGCGCGTCTGCCCACCGGGGCCGCCATGCACGAAGACGATGGCGGGCGCCTTGTTCTCCGCCGTGGCCTGGTGCGGCTTGAAGAGGATGTTGGGGATCTCCATCCCGTCGAAGGACTTGAAGCGCACCACCTGCGCCTCCACCAGGTCCTCCGCGTCGAGATGCGGGCTCAGCGTGTTGGTCAGGCGCGTGGCCTTGCCGGTGCCGAAGTCGTAGACGTAGAGGTTGCTCGGGGAGCGATCGCCGTTGTGGTAGAAGGCCATCCGCTTCTCGCTGCGCGCGATGGCCACCGAGGTGATGTCTCCCTCGGGCAGCTGCGGCAGCGCCACCTGCTTGCCGGCCTTCATGTCATGGAGCCGGATGACGGTGCGGCCGTCCTCGTTGATGCCGGAGACGCGGTAGGCGCCCGTCCGGGAGAAGTACGTGTACATGATGTCCCAGTCGGCGCGCTCCACGTCCTCCGACTTGCCGGTGGCCAGCGTGTAGCGGGCCACGCGCTTGAACTCCGAGCCATCGTCGGTGAGGTAGTAGAGGGCGGTGGAGGCCGGATCGAACTCGGCCGCCGAGTACATCGCCGTGCCCTGGTGGGGGGTGATGTGCTTCAGCTCCTTCTTCGCCACGTCATAGAGGTAGATGTTGCTGTCGGCCGTGGTGCGCGGCTTGTCGAGGGCGATCCACTTCTCGTCCCGGGAGATGTCGGACGGCTGGTAGCCCGCGTCGTTCTGGTAGAGCAGGGTGCGCTCGTACGTCTTCACGTCGTACTTGTAGAGATCGAAGAACTTCGGATCCCGCTCGTTGGTGAGGACGTAGAAGGCCGAGTAGTCATCCGCCTTCCAGCCGAAGAACTGGGCCTTGACCTTGGTGCCCGGCGTCAGGTCCTTCTCCTTGCCATCCGGGGTGCGGACGTAGAGGTGGTTGTCCTCGTTGCCGCCCTGGTCGTGGGTGAAGAGGATGCGCTCGTCATTGGGGAAGTAGCTGACGGCGAAGGTGGACTCCTTCTTGGACTGCGTGAGCGCCGCGGGCTTGCCGCCGCTCACCGGCACGCTGTAGGCGTTGAAGATGCCGCTCTCGTTCGAGGAGAAGAGGAGCTTCTTCTCGTCCGGGGAGAAGGAGGCGCCGGCCAGCTTCGTGGTCGCCATGAAGTGATCGATGGCGTACTGCTTCGACGGCCGCGCCGCGGGCTTCACCGGCTTCGAGGCGGGGGCGGTGGCCTCGGGCTTCTTCGCGGGCGCCGCGGGGGGTGCGGCCAGGGCCAGGGTGGGCACCAGCGCCACCGCGGCGACCACTCGGGAGATGAGGGACGACATGCAACCTCCTGCTACGGGGAAGGGGACGGGCCGGGAGACCCGCTCGCACTCTGATGGATGGCTGGCCAGATACGAGAAAACGGCCGGTTCGATTGCGCCCCCAAGCCTGCCTGCTCTCCAGGCGTGGGGCCGCCACCCAACCTCCTGGGAGGGACACTATTCCCAGGCCCGGGGGCGAGGCGGTGCCGCGCGGCCGGTAATTCCGGGAGGGGCGAGACGGAAAATCCTTCCGCACTGTGAGGAAGCAAGAGCGCAACCCTGTGAATTGCCTGAGCCCTTCGGGTGGCACGCCGGACGCAATGCCCCTGCTCGCACTGGCAGAGCGTTTTGTCGGGGGGTGGAGGCGTGCCCAGGATGCGACTCGGAGAGTGGCTGGTTCACAACGGCGCCCTGACGCCCGAGCAGGTGCAGACCATTCTGGCGTACCAGTCACAGTGGAAGTGCAAGTTTGGCGAGGCGGTGCTCAGCCTGAACATCCTGCCGCGCGAGGTGTTTCTGCGGCTGCTGGCGGGCCACCTCAACGTGCCATTCATCCGCTCGGATCAGCTGGACAAGGTGCCGGCCTCCATCATCCATGCGGTGCCGGCGGAGGTGGTCTCCCGCCTGCGCATCTGTCCGCTGAAGCTGCGGCAGACCGGCTCGCGGGGCTCCATCTTCATCGCCACGCACCAGCCGGAGAACCTGAAGCTCATTGACGAGGTGTCCTTCGCCACGAGCCTCATCGTCCAGCCCGTGCTCGCGTTCCAGGAGGACATCGAGCGCACCCTGCGCCGTCACGGCCTCATCGCCGGGCGCCACGTGGAGCCCATCGAGCTGCCTCCGGAGGAGGACTTCCGGTGGGACCACAGCCGCTACCGCTGAGCCTGGCCGCCTGCTCCCAGAGGCCAGGCGGATGTCCAGGCGCATGCGTTCCCGAGCGGGGGCCCTGTGCCAGACCCGTGTGGCACGCGGGAAGCATCAGGCGTGCTCGCGGGGTTCCGCTTCCTGGTTGACTCCCTCTCCCAGACACCATGCCTTTCCTGACCATTCGCGGTGTGCAGCTCTACTACGAGGACACGGGTGGGCCCGGCGAGCCGATCGTCTTCAGCCACGGGCTGCTGTGGAACTCGAACCTCTACTCCCGGCAGATCGAGGCCCTGAAGGGGCGCTATCGCTGCATCGCCTATGACCATCGCGGACAGGGTCGAAGCACGGCTCCGCCGGGCAAGGGCATCGATCTGCGCACCGTCTACGAAGATGCGGTGGCCTTCATCCAGGCGCTGGGGCTGGCGCCCTGTCACTTCGTGGGCCTGTCCATGGGCGGCTTCGTGGGGCTGCGCGTGGCGGCGCGCCACCCGGAGCTGCTGCGCTCGCTGACGCTGCTGGACACCTCCGCGTGCTCCGAGTCGCTGTGGAACCTGTCGCGCTACTGGCTGCTCACGGCGACGACGCACTGGCTGGGGCTGCGCCCGGTGGTGGACCGGCTCATGTCCATCTACTTCGGGCAGACCTTCATGAAGGATCCGGCGCGGGCCGCGGAGCGGGAGGAGCTGCGCCGGCAGCTGCTGCAGAACCCGCGGGACGTCTGGCGGGCCATGCAGGGCGTCATCACCCGGCGAGGCGTCACCGAGGAGCTGTCGCGCATCAGCACGCCGACGCTCATCCTGGTGGGTGAGGAGGACGTGGTGACGCGGCCGGAGATGGCCGAGACGCTGCACACGCGCATCCAGGGCTCGCGGCTGGTGCTGCTGCCTCACGTGGGGCACATGTCCAACCTGGAGCAGCCGGAGCTGGTGAACCGGGCCATCCACCGGTTCCTGTCCGGGCTCGCGCCTCGGCAGGAGGAGTTCGGCGTGATGGCCTCCGCCGCGCCACCGTAGCAACCCTCGCGCGTCGTGTCTGCTGTCCTGACGCAGGGCGCCATGTCTACTGGCTGCCGAGGGAGCACCCATTGCACCAGGGGGCAGGATTGGAATGGCCTACATGGGCATCTCGCGTTTTCGTGTTGATGCACAATCCCTTTCCTCTACGACTGAAGACGTCGGAGCTCGTCCGCGGCATCGGGCGGAACGCCCTGGTCGCGCCGGTCTCCGACTGGACAAGCCAGGGCGAGATGCTCGCTCAAGCGACCTCCTGGCTGGATGGCATCTACAGACAGCTCGCCAATGGGGGAGATGTGCAAGCGGGGATGCTGACCCTGCACCACGGTCTCTTCCACCTGCGCCGACAATGGAGCCGCAAGGACTGGCGCAAGTTCTGTCTCGAGGCGGCGAGGGTCCACCCGCTGAGAGAGCTGCTCCACCAGTGCCCCTTCACGCGCCACGGCTATGAGCGGCCACGGGGCTACGCGGGGGATGCGGCACTCATCGACTACCTCTACGCCGAGCGGGTGGGAGAGGAGCACCACCTCCACCCCGGGGGCCACATCTACCGCTTCATGTACCAGCAGCCGAGCCCTCGCAGCGTGCGGGAGCGGCGGGTGCTGCTGGCCAGGGAGATCGACACGGTGGCCTCGCAGGTGCACAGGCCCCGCATCCTCTCCGTCGCCTGTGGGCACCTGCGAGAGGCCGAGCTGTCCCACGCCGTGAAGGAGCACCGCGTCGGCGAGTTCATCGCCTTCGACCAGGATCCGATGAGCCTGGCCGAGGTGGCGCGCCAGCACCCGGAGACGGCCATCCGCCCGGTGTGCGGCTCGGTGCGCGCCCTGCTCACGGGCCGCACCGTGTTCGGACACCTGGACCTCGCCTACTCGGCGGGCCTGTACGACTACCTGTCCGACAACACCGCCCGGCGGCTGACGCAGCTCCTGTTCGACATGCTCAACCCGGGTGGGCGCCTGCTCGTGGCCAACTTCGCCACCTGCCCGGAGGCCGGCTACCTGGAGGCCTTCATGGACTGGTGGCTCATCTACCGCGATGAGGACCAGATGCAGGCCCTCACCCTGGACATCGATCCGATGCAGCTGGCCTCCACGCGCATGTTCCGCGACAGCGAGCAGAACGTCATCTACCTGGAGCTGACGCGGCGCTGAGCGGCTTGTCCGCCGCGGCGGGCTGCTCGGGGCCGCTCAGGGGCAGGGTGACGGTGAAGGTGGCGCCCTGACCCGGGGTGCTCTCCACCTCCACCGTGCCTCCGAGCGCCTGGACGATCTCCCGCACCAGCCACAGGCCGATGCCGAACCCGCCATAGTGACGCACGGAGACGGCGCGCTCGAAGCGCTCGAAGATGCGCGCGGTGTCCTCCGGGGCGATGCCGATGCCCTCATCCTTGACCTGGAGCCGGGCGTGCGTGGCGTCCGAGGTGATGGTCACCTGGATGCGCTTGCCCGCCCCGTACTTCGTGGCGTTGGTGAGCAGGTTGCCCACCACCTGCTCCAGGCGCATGGCGTCCCACTTCCCCACCACACTGCCCGTGGCGTACAGCTCCACCGGGCACTCGGCGCGCGCCAGCATCTCTCGCGCGCGCTCGACGACGCCGCGCACCAGTGTCACCAGGTCCACCTCCTCGAGCTTGCCGAGCAGCTGGCCCTGCGCCACGCGCGAGATGTCCAGCAGCTCGTTGACGAGCCGGCCCAGGCGCTGCGTCTGCATGTTGGCCGACTCCAGCTTGTTGGCCACGCGCTCGGGCGGCATCGTCTGGGCGGTCTGCCGCACCTGTGACATGAGCCCCTGGAGGTGGAGCTGGAGCGAGGTGAGCGGCGTCTTCAGCTCGTGCGCCGCGATGGAGAGGAAGTCGTCGCGGCGCCGCACCGCCTCCTGCTCCTCGCGGTAGAGCCGGCCCCGCTCCTCGGAGAGGGCGGCCATGCGCTCGAAGCCCTCCGCGTTCTCCAGCGCCACGCTGGCCAGCGTGGTGATGAAGCCCGTGAGCTTCTCCTCGTCCTCGCTGAACAGCTCGCCCACCTGGCGGTGGCTGGCGCAGACGCAGGCCACCGTCTTGCCGCGCACCTGCAGCGGCGCGCACAGCAGCGAGCGCACGCCGATCATCTCCATGCTGTCGCTCACGCCGCCGGGCATGCCCTGGCCCATGATGGCCGGGCGCCCCGTCTCCAGGGCCCGGGTGATGGCGGTGCGGCTGACGCCCTCGGCCGCCCGGACGTCCTCGGGCAGCACGTCCGCGGGGTCCAGCACCACGCAGTGCTCCGCGCGCAGCAGCTCCAGCATGGACTGGCGTACCGCCTCGAACACCGCCTCGCGCGTGAGGGCCGAGGCGATGCGTCGGCCCGCCTCCAGCACGCGGGGGAAGCGATCGGCCAGCGAGAGCGTCTCCAGCCGCTCGGGCGTGGCGCCGGGGGCGAGCGACTCCTCGCTCAGTCCCTGCTCCATGTCCTGGAGCTCCCGGGTGGCCGCCCGGAGATCGTCCCCGGCCTCGGGCCAGCCGAGCTCCCGGCCCACCTGTCCGCGCGCCAGCAGCGTCTGGGCGCGCTCGTGGCGCATCTTCAGCTCCTCGGCCACCTGGAGGCTCTGGTCCAGCCAGCGGCGGGCCTTCCGGGTGCGGCCGCTCATGGCCGCCAGCAGGCCCTTCTCCCGCAGGGCGTGGGGGAGGTTGTTGCGGTAGGTGCGCGCCACCTTGTGGGCTCGCTCCGCGGTGCGCTCGGCCTCCGCGAGCAGGGCCGCGCGCCGGGCGGGCGCGTACGAGGAGATGCCCTCCAGGCGACGGCGCCGCGCGGTGGCGAGCCAGCCCGGCACGGACGAGACGTACTCATTGCGCAGGTGGGTGTGCTCCACCAGCCGCTCGGCCTGCTCGAGCGTGGTGACGGCGCCCTCCGCGTCGCCCTCGTGGAGCTGGCGGATGGCCTCGGCCATGAGCACGCCCGCGCGCGACTGCGGGTCCGCGCTGGGGTTGGCCAGCTCCGCCTCCAGCAGGCTGCGCGGAAGGCGGCCCCCGGAGGCCTTGCCCCACGCCTCCAGCGCGAGCCGCGCCGCGTAGCGATCTCCGATGGCCAGCGCCGCCTGGTGGAGCTGCTGGGCGGAGCTCAGCGCCTCCTTCAGCCGACCGAGCCGGTAGAGCGCCATGGCGAGCTGGAAGTGGGCGTTGTTCACCTCCCACCGGTCGCCGGTGCGCTCCAGCAGGCGCATGGCCTCGCGGATGCGCTCGATGCACTGCTCGAAGCGGCCGGAGCAGTACATGGCCAGCCCGTAGAAGTGCAGGGACTGGCCCTGGCCCCACAGGTCCCCCATCTCCCGGCGCATCGCCAGCGAGCGGCCCACGTAGTCGATGGCGCGCTCGAACCACGGCAGCACCGTGGCCACGGGCGAGTGCTCCGAGTAGGCCTGGGCCAGCTCGGGCGTGGGCGGGTAGCGCTCGGCGATGTTCAGCTCGCGCAGGTGCGCCCAGAGCACGGCCATGCGCCCGCGCTGGTACCAGTAGCCATAGGCCAGGCGGCTATAGAGGTGGACGGCCAGCAGGTCCTCTTCGCTGTTTTCCAGCGGCCGGCGCGCGAGCCACAGGCTGGGCAGCAGCGTGTGTCCGGCCTGGACGGCCATCTCCCACACGGCGCCCATCCCACGCAGGGCGTTGCTGTCCGGCACCCAGCGCCCGAGCAGCTTCAGCCCCTTCTCGAGCGCCGCGTTGCCCTCGTCTCCCTTGCCGCGCTTGAAGGCCAGCTCTCCCAGCTTGGACCAGGTGCGCGCCTGCTCCACGCGGGTGCTGGCCAGGCTCTGGGCGAGCTCCAGCTGCGGCTGCGCCTCCTCATAGCGGCCGCGCAGCATCAGCACGTCGCCCAGCCCCGCGGCGATGCGGTAGCGGGTGCTGGTGTCCGCGCCGGCGGCGCCGCGCTCGGCGATGCGGTAGTTGAGCTCGGCGGTGGCCAGGGCGAACTGCTGCCGGGCCTTCTCCGCCGCCCCCAGCGCGTACGGCAGGGCCTGGGTGTACTCGCCCGCGGCGTCGAAGTGGTAGGCCAGCTCGAAGGGGTCCGCCATCGGACTGCTGGCGATGGCGCGCGCCGTCAGCCGGTGCAGCTCCTTGCGCTCGTCCGGGAGCAGCAGCCCCAGCAGCGCCTCGCGCAGCTTGTCGTGGACGAAGGTGTACCGGTCCCGGCTGTCCTCCCACAGCATGTGGCGCCGTCGCGGCTCGGCCAGCGCCGCCTCCACCCGCTCGCGGTGCGTGCCCGACAGCGCCGCCACGCGCTCCAAGTCGAAGACCTTTCCGAGCACCGCGCCCACCGAGAGCAGCCGCAGCGAATCGGCCGGCAGCCGCTTCAGCCGGCGCACCAGGAAGGAGGCCGCCTGCCGCGAGGAGCGCACGTGCGCCATCGCGTCCGGATCCACCTGCCAGCCCTCGGGGCCGGGCACCAGCGCGCCGTCCTCCACCAGCCCGTGGAGCACCGCCGAGGCCATGAAGGGGTTGCCCTCGGACAGCCGGGCCACCAGCTCCGTGGCCTCGGGGGGCAGGGCGCCCGCCATGGACTCGGCCATGCGCGCCACGTCGGCGGCGCCGAACGTCGCCAGGCGCAGGTGCACGCTGGGCTTCAGCCGCCTCAGCATGTGGCCGGGCCCCGCCTCCTCGCTGCGGAAGGACACCACGAGCATGGCGTGCCCATCGCTCCGGCTCTGCTGCCAGCTCTCGATGGCCCGCAGCGTGAGCTCGTCGGCCCACTGGCAGTCATCCAGCAGCACCACCGCCGGCTCCGCCTCCGTGCCCAGCGCTCCCAGCAGCGCGGTGAGGGCGCGGATGCCGCGGCTCTCGCCGAAGGACTCGGGGCCCAGGCTCTCCTGCGGCGCCGGGCGCAGCACCGGCTCCAATTGAGGCAGCACGGTGGACAGCGCCGAGGCCTGCTCTCCCAGTCGCTGGCGCAGCAGCTCGCCCAGCAGGGGCTTCTCGCGCGCCGCCGCGGCGATGCTGGCGGCCACGCCGGTGAAGAGCTGGAAGGGCCGCTGCGCGGCCTGATCCAGCGCCTGGCCCTGGAGCACCCAGGCTCGATGGTGCACGGCGCGCGCGGAGAGCTCCTCCAGCAGCCGGCTCTTGCCGCCGCCGGACTCCGCCTCCACCACCACCAGCCGTCCCGGCTCGGAGCGGGTGCGCTCCAGCTCGCGCTCCAGCACCGCCAGCTCCTCGTGGCGGCCGACGAAGGAGGGCTCGGTGAGGCTGCGGCGGTGGTCATGCGAGCCGGTGACGAGCTCCGGCTCCGCCTCGCCCTGGGAGATGGCCTCGTCCAGGGCGCGCAGATCCGCCAGGGCGGACTCGGCGGACTGGTACCGGTCCGTCGGGTCCGTCTGGAGCAGCCGGCCCACCAGCTCCTCCAGCGCGCGAGGCACCTCCACGCCGCCGCTGCGCAGCTTCGGGCGCGCCGCCAGGTGCTGGCGCAGCACCTCGCCCACGGAGCTTCCGTCGAAGGCGGGACGGCCCGAGAGCGCCTCGAAGAGCACGATGCCCACGGAGTACAGGTCCGAAGTCGTCTCCACCGGACGGTTGAGCAGCCCGGCCTGCTCCGGCGAGAGGTAGCGCGCGGTGCCCACCGGCAGGTCCCTCAGCGACGGATCCAGCCGCTCGCTGCGCGACAGGCCGAAGTCCACCAGGGTGGCGCGCTCCAGCGGCTGGCCGTCGACGATGATGTTGGCGGGCTTCACGTCCCGGTGGAGCACGCCGTGGCGGTGGGCCTCGGCCAGCGCGGCCAGGATGCACTGTCCCAGGGTGAGCACTTCCGCCAGGGTGAGGCTGCCGTGTGTGAGCCGCTCCTCGAGCGTCTCCCCGGGGATGTAGGGCGTCACCAGGTAGAGGAGATCTCCCGACACGCCCATGTGGATCATCGGCGCCAGGAAGCTGCTGCGCAGCTCGGCCAGCACCGCCGCCTCGTGCTCCAGCCGCTGGCGCGCGGTGGGGGCCAGGGTGCCTGTAGGTGTCAGCTTGATGACGACCCGGCCCCCGGTGCGCAGGTCGCTCCCCAGCCAGGTCGAGATTCCCCGGCCCGCCTTCATGCGCTGGAGGATCTCGAAGCGGTTGCCCAGGCGCCGCCCGGGGAGAGGTTCTCCATGAGCGGCGCTGGCCTGTGGAAAGCCGTCTGCCATTCGGTGCCCTCGCCCTCCCAGCGCATTGCCGCGGCAATGCGGTCGGCTGCGCGTCGTCCCTGCGACAAGCTTGGTGCCGGAACGGTCCATGCCAAGGGGTCAGCGGAGACCGACGCGGATCCGCCGTCCTGGCGTTCAACAAACCTGCGCGGGTTCCATCCCACTTGCTCGCAAGGGGGCCCACGCCGGCTCGGAGAGCAGCCGGACGAGCATCCTTGACGCAGTGCGCACAGCCCCGCGCAGGGACTCCTGGGATCAGCGGAACCCCATCACCCGGGGCCTGACTTCTGGGAGCGAGAACCCACACGCGAGGTCCGCCATTCGCGTGTGGCTTGACACCCCCAGGCCCACAGCCGAAAAGCCCGGCGCAAGGCGGCAGCCTGGCAGTTTCCTCCTCGGCCGCCCAGGAGCCCGGCATTGAAGCTCGCCACCCTCAAGGATGGGACTCGTGACGGACGGCTGATCGTCGTCAACCGCGACAGCACGGCGTACGCCCTGGCCACCCCCGTGGCCCTCACGCTGCAGAACGCCTTGGATGACTGGGCGCGGGCGGAGCCGCAGCTGCGCGCCCTGGCGGATCAGCTCGAGGCGGGGACCGTGCAGAGCCGCCCGCTGGACGTGAGCGCGCTGCTGGCCCCGCTGCCCCGCGCCTACGAGTGGATCGACGGCAGCGCGTTCCTCAACCACGTCATCCTCGTGCGCAAGGCGCGCAACGCCGAGCCCCCACCCACGCTGAAGACGGATCCGCTGGTGTACCAGGGCGGCTCGGGCGAGTTCCTGGCGCCCACGGCGGACATCCCGCTGGGGGACGAGGCGTGGGGCCTGGACTTCGAGAGCGAGGTCTGCGTCATCCTGGGCGACACGCCCCAGGGCACGAAGGCCGCCGAGGCCGGCAAGCACATCCGGCTGGTGATGCTCTGCAACGACGTGTCGCTGCGCAACCTCATCCCGGACGAGCTGGCCAAGGGCTTCGGCTTCTTCCAGAGCAAGCCCGCCACCGCCTTCAGCCCCTTCGCCCTCACCCCGGACGAGCTGGGGCCGGCGTGGAAGGAGGGGCGGCTGCACATGCGCGTGCGCTCCACCCTCAACGGCCAGCTCGTGGGCGACACGGAGGCGGGGGAGATGCACTTCTCCTTCCCCGAGCTCATCCAGCACATCTGCAAGACGCGCGGCTTCACCGCGGGCACCATCGTGGGCAGCGGCACCGTGTCCAACGAGGACCGGGCGCGCGGCATCTCCTGCCTGGCCGAGCGGCGGATGATCGAGACCATCGAGGAGGGCAAGCCGAAGACGCCCTTCATGAAGCCGGGAGACACCATCCAGATCGAGGTGCTGGACGGCGCGGGCAAGAGCCTGTTCGGCCGCATCTCGCAGAAGGTGGTGAAGCGATGAAGCTGTACAGCTACTGGCGCTCGTCCTGCTCGTGGCGGGTGCGCCTGGGGCTGAACCTCAAGGGGCTGGCCTACAGCTACGAGGCCGTGCACCTGCTCAAGGACGGCGGGCAGCAGAACGCGGAGGCCTACCGTGCCCTGAACCCCATGCGCACCGTGCCCACCCTGGAGTTCGAGGAGGGAGGCGTGGTGCGCCGGCTCTCCCAGTCGCTCGCCATCCTGGAGTACCTGGAGGAGCGCTACCGGACGCCCGCGCTGCTGCCGGCCGACCCGCTGCTGCGCGCGCGCACGCGGATGCTGGCGGAGATGGTGAACTCGGGCATCCAGCCGCTGCAGAACCTGTCGGTGCTCCAGTTCGTGAAGGGCGAGCTGAGGAGCGACGACAAGGCGTTCGCGGCGCACTGGAACGTGCGGGGCCTGACGGCGCTGGAGGCGGCGGTAAAGGAGACGGCGGGCAGTTACTGCATGGGGGACACAGTGTCGTTGGCGGACATCTGCCTGGTTCCCCAGCTCTACGGGGCCCGGCGTTTTGGAGTAGACCTGACGCCCTATCCCACGCTCACGCGCATCGAAGCAGCGTGCGAGAAGCTTCCCGCCTTCCAGGCGGCGCATCCCGACCGGCAGCCCGACGCGGTGCCGGCCTGACAGTTCGAGATTTCTTGGAGGAGCCAACCATGGCCAAGATCGAGTCGCTGGGCATCAAGATGATCGAGAGCGTGCACTGGTACGTGCACGACCTGGAGCGCAGCCGCCGCTTCTACACGAAGGGGATGGACTTCGCGGAGCTGGGCGTGTCCTCGCCGGAGCTGGAGAAGGCGGGCAAGCAGAAGTCGGCCGTCTTCCAGGCCGGGGACGTGGTGCTCATCGTCAGCCAGCCGGTGGGCGAGGGCGGGCGGGCGTGGCGCTTCCTGCGCAAGCACCCGGATGGGGTGGGCACCATCAACTACGAGGTGGAGGACATCGAGAAGACGTTCCGGCTGCTCGAGAAGCGGGACGCCACCTTCATCACGGACATCCAGCGCTTCTCCGACGAGCGGGGCGGCAAGCTGGCCATGTTCTCCATCACCACCCCGTTCGGTGACACCACCTTCCGCTTCATCCAGCGGGACGGCTACCGCGCGCTGTACCCGGGCTTCCAGGCCCACGCCACGCCCCAGGGCGGGCAGAACCGCTACGGCTTCGGCCGCGTCGACCACATCACCTGCAACTTCCAGACGATGAAGCCCATGCTCCTGTGGATGGAGCACGTGATGGGCTTCGAGACGTTCTGGGGCATCCAGTTCCACACCGAGGACGTGGCGCAGAAGAAGATGGGCCATGGCTCGGGCCTGCGCTCCACGGTGGTGTGGGATCCGAACAGCAAGGTGAAGTTCGCCAACAACGAGCCGCTGCGGCCCTACTTCAAGGCCTCGCAGATCAACATCTTCAACGAGGACCACCGCGGCGACGGCGTGCAGCACCTGGCCCTCACCGTGAATGACATCATCGGCTCGGTGAAGGCGATGCGCGAGGCGGCGGGCATCCAGTTCATGCCCACGCCGGGCTCCTACTACGACGCGCTGCCCGAGCGCATCCAGCGCATGGGCATCAAGAAGATCGACGAGGACATCCAGAGGCTGCGCGAGCTGGAGATCCTCATCGACGGCGACAAGGAGCACCAGTACCTGCTGCAGATCTTCATGAAGGACGCGGCCAGCCTCTACAAGGATCCGAACGCGGGCCCGTTCTTCTACGAGATCATCCAGCGCAAGGGAGACCAGGGCTTCGGCGGCGGAAACTTCCGCGCGCTGTTCGAGAGCATCGAGCGCCAGCAGAAGGCGGAAGGGCGGATCTAGGCCATGTTCGAGCGTCGCGTCGTCGGGAAGGTGCCGCGCAAGCACCACATCCAGTTGAGGGATGAGAAGGGCACCCTGATGTACGAGGAGTGCATCACCCGCGACGGGTTCGAGGGGCCCTACACCATTGCCTACCACCAGAAGGCTCCGCACACGCAGGGCCTGTCGGAGGCGGGGCATGGGTGGAAGGCGCCGGAGGCCGTCACGGGGCGCGCGCTGGCCAAGCGGCACTACAAGACGCAGGAGCTCAAGCGCGTGGGTGGGGCGCCCATCGACGCGCGGGTGCCGCTGCTCTTCAACGCCGACGTGACGCTCGGGGTGGTGCACCCCACGGAGGAGGACCCCGTCTACTTCAACAACGCGGACGGGGACGACCTCTTCTACATCCACGAGGGCAGCGGGGTGCTGCGCACGCCGCTGGGGGACCTGCGCTTCACGGCGGAGGACTACGTCTTCGTGCCGCACGGGATGGTGCACCGGTTCATCCCGGACAAGGGCGTGGCGCAGTACTGGCTCTCCATCGAGTGCAAGGGCGGGCTGCACCTGCCCCGGCAGTGGCGCAACGAGGTGGGGCAGCTGCGGATGGACGCGCCCTACAGCCACCGGGACTTCAAGGTGGTGGAGTTCACCGGGCCGCAGGACGAGGGCATCCGCGAGCTGGTGGTGAAGCGCGGGGATGTGTTCCACGGGTTCCGCTACCAGCACTCGCCGCTGGACGTGGTGGGGTGGGACGGGACGGTGTACCCGTGGGCGTTCCCCATCCTGAACTTCCAGCCGAGGGCGGGCCTGGTGCACCTGCCGCCCACGTGGCACGGGACGTTCGCCGCGCGCGGGGCGCTGATCTGCTCGTTCGTGCCTCGGGTGGTGGACTTCCACCCGGAGGCCATTCCGTGCCCGTACCCGCACAGCTCGGTGGACTGTGACGAGTTCCTCTTCTACTGCCGGGGGAACTTCACCAGCCGGAAGGGCGTGGGGCCGGGCAGCGTGAGCCACCACCCGATCGGCGTGGCGCACGGGCCGCACCCGGGCGCCTACGAGGGGAGCATCGGCCACAAGACGACGAACGAGCTGGCGGTGATGCTCGACACGACGCTGCCGCTGCACCCCACGGCGGCGGCGCTCACGGTCGAGGATCCGAACTACCAGAACAGCTTCATCCCGTAGGGCTGGTACAGGAGAGAAGGGCGCTTGTCTGCCCGGCTGTCAGCACGGGCATTGCCGGGAGTCCCTCGGGGTTCGGAAAGCCACGGCGCTTCCACCCTCAAGGAGACACCCGCACATGAAGACCATCGCGGCACTCATCTGTCTGTTGGGCCTGCTGGGAACCATTCCGGCGCATGCAGCCGAGTCGACGGACGTGCTCGGCCGGCAGGTCCCCGTCGGACAGGGGAGGCCAGCGCTGGTGCTGTACGCCAACCGTGGCACCCGTGACGAGCTCCGCACCACGGCCTATCCGTTCATCTACGGACTGCGGGGGGCGCAGCCCATCATCGTCGTCCACGTGGACCTGCGAGATGTCCCGGGCCTCTTCAAGGGGCTGGCTCGCAAGGAACTCGTCAAGAGCTACCGCTCGTCGCTCGAGGAGATGCGGCGGCTGTTCCGCGAGAAGGGCGAGGCGCCGCCCGTCGATCTGGAGTCCTCCTTCTTCCTGGTGGCTGACTCGAAGGGCCACCCTCACGATGAGCTGGGGCTGAAGAAGGGGTTCGACCAGGTCGTCGCCCAGGCGCTGAGCCCCTCGGGCCAGGAACTGGCGCGGGGGCCCTTTCCTCAGTCGGCCCCTGCGATTGGCAACGCCATCGGGGCGAAGCCGTAGGCCGGCGCTTCGAATCCTGAGGTCACTCTCGCTTTGGGGAGCCCCCTGCGCGAAGATCCCGGGGAAAGGCGACCCTTGTTGATCGACACCCTGCGAAAGCAGCACCAGGAACTCATCCGGCTGGCCGGGCAGATGGACGACATGCTCGCGCGCGGGGACGAGGCCGGTGCGCGCGGGGTGCTCGCCTCGCTGTCCCAGGTGCTGCGCGCCCACCTCTCCCTGGAGGATCAGGAGATCTACCCCGGGCTCATCCGCGCGGCCCAGGTGAGCCAGGACGAGCGGATGCTCGAGACGGCCCGGACCTTCGCCAGCAACATGCAGCGCATCACCGAGTCGCTTCGGGACTTCGTCTCCCGGCACGAGGCCAGCTTCCACCTCGAGCGCTTCCGGGCCGGCTGGGGCGCCCTCAGCACCGTGCTCGCCTCGCGCATCGCGTCCGAGGAGAAGACCCTCTATCCACTCTACGAGCGGCGCGTCGGTGCCAGGGCCCGAACCTCGAGTCCCTAGCTGAACGGCAGCGGCGCTACCTTCACCGTGGGCCCCTCGGCCAGCGTCAGCTCCGTGCCCGGCTCCAGGTGGTCCCGGTGCACATAGGCCAGTGCCACCCGCTGCCCCTGGACCGGAGAGCGCACCACGCTCGTAATCCAGCCCACCTTCTTCTCGCCCTTGCGCAGCTCCGTCCCCGGCCGGGCCTCCACCTCACCCAGCAGCAGGCCCGCCAGCTTGCGGTTCATGTGGCCGCGGAAGGTGGCTCGGGCGATGACTTCCTGCCCGATGTAGCAGCCCTTGTTGTAGGAGATGGCGTGCGTGAGGTTCGCCTCCAGCGGGATGGTCGTCTCCACCATGTCCTGCCCGAAGCGCGGCACCCCCGCCTCCACCCGGAGCAATTCCAGCGCCTGGAAGCCCAGCGGCTTCAGCCCGTGCGCCCCACCGGCCTGGACCAGCGCCTTCCACACCGCCTCCAGCGCCCCTCGGGGCACCAGCAGGTCCACCTGATGCTTCTCGAAGCTCGGGTGGCCCACCAGCAGCACCTGCGCCCCCGCCAGGGGGGCTGCCCGGGTGGCGTTGGCCGCCAGCGGCTCGAAGGGGCTGCCCAGCGCGGCACCCAGCACCTCGGCCGTCCGGGGCCCGAGCAGCCTCAGGAGGCCCCACTCGCCCGTGGCCTCATGCAGCTCCGCGTCCTCGGAGATGAGGTACTTCTCCAGGAACTCCCGGACCTTGGCGCCTTGCCCCGGCTCCATGTCCAGCAGCAGGTCCGCCTCCCGCTTGAGCACCCGGGCGTCCGCTACCATGGCTCCCTTGGCCGTGATCATCGCCGTGTAGGCCGCCGCGCCGGGGGCCAGGCCCTTCACGTCCTGCGTCACCATGCCGTGCAGGAAGCTGGCCCGGTCCTCCCCCGTTATCCGGAGCGTCTCCCGGTAGGAGGCGTCATGGAGCGCCACGGCCTCTCGTGCCGCTCGATACTCGGCCTCCGAGTCTCCATAATCGGCCGCCACTTCACGGCCTCCCACCTCCGTGAAGCGGGCGCCCGCCTGCTCGTGAAGAAAATGAAGCGTCAGCGGTTCCATGCCCGTCGCTATATAGACGCCCAGGAGCGAATGCCACGATGGATGTGAAGCACCTGTCCGCCTTCCAAGGCTTCTCGGCCGAGAAGCTCCAGAAGCACAACGTGTTCCAGTCCGGGCGCTTCTTCCTGGACGTCTACTGCCTGGCCCCAGGCCAGGCCCAGAAACCCCACCGGCACCCCATGTCCGACAAGGTGTACGTCGTGCTGGACGGGCGCTGCCGCTTCCGCATCGGCGCCGAGGAGGAGTCCCACGGCCCCGGTGCCTCCGTCTTCGCCCCCGCCGGGGTGGAGCACGGCGTAACCAACGAAGGGCCGGACAACGCCCGGCTCCTCGTGCTGATGACCCCGCCTCCGGAGCACGCATGAGCAAGAAGGCCAACCCGCCCCCTCCCGTTCCCTCCCGCGGCGCCGTGGCGCTGCTGGTGCTGGGGCTTGCCGAGAGCGCGCTCGCCCTCTTCCAGTGGTCCCAGCTGCTCACCCTGCGAGCCGGCGGCGCCACCGTGTGCAGCGTCAACGAGCGCGTCAACTGTGAGACGGTCTGGAACACCCCCTTCGCCAGCCAGGTGCACGACACGCTCGGCATCCCCGTGGCGGGCCTGGGCCTGCTCTGGGGCCTGGTGGCCACCGGGCTGGCCGGCCTGTACCTGGCGTGGCGCAAGAGCGGCCACACCGTGCGCCCCGCCGTCAACGGCCTGAGGATGACGGCCGCCGTCGGCGTGGTGACCAGCGCCCTGCTCGGCGGCGTGAGCGCCTCGGCGGGTGCGGTGTGCCTCACGTGCCTGGGCACCTACGGGCTCGTGCTCGCCTTCGCCCTCGTGGCCTGGAAGGGGCTGCCCGGTCCGGTGGTTCCCCTGGCTGGAGAGTGGGGCCGGGCGCTCCAGTGGTCCGGTGGCTTCGCCGTGGCCGGCTTCATCGCCCTGAGCGTTCCGGGCCGCGCCACCCCCAAGGCCTCGGCCGCCGAGGAGTCGCTGCCGGAGATCACCGCCGATCCGGCCTCGCTCGAGGCGTACCTGCGGGGCCTGCCCGCGAGGGATCAGCAGCAGGTGTCCAACGCGCTCGCGCAGTACCGCCAGGGCAAGCCGCTGCCGGCCAAGGCGGCCGCCCGCCGCCGTGAGGGCCCGGTGGACGCGCCCGTGAAGATCGTCGAGTGGACGGACCCCCTGTGTCCCCACTGCAAGATGCTGGTGGAGGCCATGTCCGCCATGAAGAAGCGCGTGCCCGAGGGGAAGATGTCCCTGGAGGCCCGCCACTACCCGCTGGATGGCGGCTGCAACCCCGCCATTCCTCCGCAGCACACCGACGGCGGGCTGCGCTGCCTGGCGGTCAAGGCCACCATCTGCCTGGAGAGCGCTCCGGACTTCTGGACGCTGCGCGAGAAGCTCTTCGCGGACCAGCGCGCGCTGACCATCGACAACGTGATGCGCATCGCCTCGTCCGGCTCGTCGGTGACGCGCTCGCAGCTCGAGGCGTGCGTGAACAGCCCGGACACCTCCCGGTGGCTCCAGGAGGACATCGCCTACGCGCAGCAGCACCACATCGACGGCACGCCGCTCGTGGTGGTGAACGGACGCGAGGTGATGCCCAGCGTGCCGTTCCTCTATGCGCTGGTGATGGCCGGGGGAGACGCCAACGCCCCGGCGTTCCGCGTGCTGCCTCCGCCCAACCTCTCGATGGCCCACTCGCACTGAGTCCACGGCTGTCGGCCCGGGGAGGGGTGCTATGGTCCCCCCTCCCCATCGGGGTGGCCCTATGCCCATCACGTATCGCCTGAAGGAGCTGTTGGCCCGTGGCTTCATCGCGGGCGGCAAGCGGCTCGGGGTGCTGGAGGATCCGCGGCTGTTCCCCGTCTTCGAGCGGCGCGGCTACCACGTCACCCCCAACCACTTCTACCAGCCCATCCCCGACACGGGGGCGCTCCCGGACTCGCTCTGGGAGAAGCCCTCGGAGCTGGTGGGGGTGGAGATGCGCGAGGCGGAGCAGCTCGCCCTGCTCGAGCGCTTGTCCGGGAAGTACCGCGCCGAGTACGAGGCCCTGCCGCGCACGCCCACCGCCGTGCCGCACGAGTTCTACCTGCGCAACGATGCCTTCGGCTCGGTGGACGCGGAGATCCTCTACTGTCTGGTGCGGGAGCTGGCGCCCCGGCGGCTGTTCGAGATCGGCTCGGGCTTCTCGACGCGGCTGTCCGCGCGGGCCTGTCGGGTGAACGCCGAGAAGCGGGGCACGAGCTGCGAGCTGGTGGCGTTCGAGCCCTATCCGAGCGAGGTGCTGCGGGCCGGCTTCCCGGGGCTGACGCGGCTCGAGCCGGTGAAGGCCCAGCACATCCCGCTCTCGGAGTTCGCGCGCCTGGAGGCCAACGACATCCTCTTCATCGACTCCAGCCACGTGCTCAAGGTGGGCAGCGACGTCCAGGTGGAGATTCTCGAGATCCTCCCGCGGCTCCAGCCGGGCGTGGTCGTCCACTTCCACGACATCTTCCTGCCGGCCGAGTACCCCAAGCCGTGGATCCTGGAGCACCGCCGGTTCTGGACGGAGCAGTACGCGCTGCAGGCGTTCCTGACCTTCAATGATCGCTTCGAGGTGCTCTGGGGCGGCAGCTTCATGCACCTGAAGCACCCGGACCGCCTGCGCGAGGCCTTCTCCTCCTACCGGGAGTCCGCCAGCTGGCCGGGGAGCTTCTGGATCCGCCGGGTGCGGTGAGCACGACGATGGGAAAGAAAGACAAGAAGCCCGAGCCCGCCGCTCCCGCGGCACCGTTCAACAACCCGTTCGCGGGGCTGGCCGGCAAGCGCGAGGAGCTGCCCTCGAGGCCCGAGCCCGCGAAGGCGCCGGAGAAGGCGGAGGAGCGCAAGGGGCCGGCGCGCGCGGTGGTGCGGATGGAGCGCAAGGGGCGCGGCGGGAAGGAAGTGACAGTGGTGGAGCAGCTCGGGCTGCCGCTCGCGGAGCGCGAGGTGTGGCTCAAGGCGCTGAAGGGCTCGCTGGGCTGCGGTGGGGTGGTGGAGGAGGAGTCGCTGGTGCTGCAAGGCGATCACCGCGACCGGCTGCCCGCGCTCCTGGAGGCCCGAGGCGTGCGGCGCGTCGTGGTGGGTTGAGCCGCCGCGCGCGCTCCTGGCTCAGAGGGGCTCGTGGGCTCCCGAGTAGGAGGGGAGCGGCTTCTTCGGCAGGTCGGGCGGACGCTCCGTCGGAGGGTTGCGCAGGTACTCCTGCATGTGATGGCGCGCCCGGTCCGGCTGGCCGAGCTGCATGAGCACGTCCGAGTTGAGCCTCCGGCAGTCCCCGTGGTGGGGATCGAGCTCGAGGCAGCGGGAGAGCTCCTCGGCGGCCTCCTTGAACCTCGCCTTTCGCATGAGCACGCGCGCCTTCTCGGCCATGGCCCACGCGGCCTTCGCCTCGGCTTTCGTGAGCTGCCGCGCGGGCGCGGGTGGGGCCTCCTGCGGAGGACGGGGCTTCTCGGACGTGGAGGGCGCTGCGGCCTCGTAGCCCTCCGTGCCCGGCTTCACCGGCTCCTGGGGCGGCGTCGCGGTCCCGGGCGCCGTCTCCGTGGCAGGGCGGGGCTGCGGAGGAGCCGGGTTGCTGCTCGCCACGGTGGCAGCTCCAGCTGTCGGCGTCACCTTGGGAAGCGGGAAGGTGGCGTCCAGCCACTCGGACACGAGCCGATCGGGGCGCAGCTCGACCCCCGCCAGCACCAGTCCGGCGACCGCGACCACCGCGAGCAGCGTCCACACCAGGCCCGAGTGGCGCCGCCGCACCCGCACCCGCACCTTCCGCCCTCGGCGCGGCACCACCGGAATCCGCGTGGACTCCGAGGGGGGCTCCACGGGCAGCGTCTCCGTGTCCACCGCAGGAGGCAGGGGCTGCGTCACGGGCTCGGCAGGCTGCGTGGGCGCGGTGGGCGGCAGGCGCCACTGGGCCAGCTCCTCGTGGAACGAGGCGGGCACCTGCACCACGCGGCCCTCGGCGCTCAGGTCCTCCCGGAACAGCTCCTGGACGAAGTGGGAGAGCGACAGCGCGGAGAAGCGGGGCGTCGAGGAGTAGAGGTAGCCGGTGAGCGCGTCTCCGAAGGCGTGGCTGGACTCGAAGCGCTCCTCCCGCTTCAGCGCCAGCGCCTTCATCACGAGCGCCTCCAGCTTCGCGGGCAGGTCCGGGCGCAGGACGCTCGGGCGGGGGAACGCGCCACACATCAGCTTGGGGATCGCCACGTACTCCGGGCCCGTCACCGGCAGCCGGCCGCACAGCAGCTCGTAGAGCACGACGCCGGTGGCCCACACATCGGTGCGCCCATCCACCTCCTCGCCGCGCGCCTGCTCCGGAGAGAAGAACAGGTACTTGCCCTTCACCATCCCCGGCTCGGTCTGGAAGTTGCGCTGCATGCGCGCCTTGGCGATGCCGAAGTCGACGATCTTGACCTGGCCCTCGTAGCTGATGAGCACGTTGTCCGGAGAGATGTCCCGGTGGACGATGCCCAGGGGCTTGCCGCTCTCATCCACCCGCGTGTGGGCGTAGTGCAGGCCCCGGCTCATCTCGAGGGCGATGAAGATGGCCAGCGGCGTGGGGAAGGCGCCGTGGCCCGAGCGCTGGGCGCGCTTGATGATGCGGTCCAGCGGCCGGCCATCCACGAACTCCATGGCCAGGAAGTACTCTCCGTCCACCTCTCCGAAGTCGTGGACCTGGGCGATGTTGCCGTGGGAGAGCGTGGCGGTGATGCGCGCCTCGCTGATGAACATGGAGGTGAAGGCGTAGTCGCTGGCGTACTCGGGGAGGATCCGCTTGATGAGCACGGGCTTGGTGATGCCGGCGGCCGCCAGGAGCTTCGCCCGCCACGTCTCGGCCATGCCTCCGTGGCCGAGCCGCGATACGAGCTCGTACCGGCCGAAGCGATCTCCAGGTTGAAGCCCCATGTGCCCCGCATCCTACCTGTCACGGCCAGGGACTTCACGGCTGCCGCCACGGAAGGACGCCTGGACGGCGCCGGGGCGTTCTCGCCAGGATGCCGGGCCTATGAAGATCTGGGTCGACGCCGATGCGTGTCCGGGACCGGTGCGGGACATCCTCCTGCGCGCCGCGCAGCGCCTGCGGATTGCCACCGTCTTCGTGGCCAACAAGCGCCTGACGCTGCCGCGCTCGGAGTTCGTCTCCACGGTGCAGGTGGGGGCGGGGCTGGACGTGGCGGACACACACATCGCCGCCTCGGCGCAGGCGGGGGACCTCGCCGTCACGCAGGACATTCCGCTGGCGGCGCTCCTGGTCCCCAAGGGTGTGGTGGTGATGGATCCGCGAGGCGAGCTCTTCAGCGAGGAGAACATCGCCGAGCGCCTCTCGGTGCGGAACTTCATGCAGGAGCTGCGAGACAGCGGCGTGATGACGGGAGGCCCCGGAGGCTTCTCCGCTCAGGACCGCCAGCAGTTCGCCGCGACGCTGGACCGCGAGCTGACCCGCCTGCTGAAGCCACGCTGATCCTGCCACGACGCTCGTACAGTGTGTGTGGATTGCGAATGACTCCGGGTGCTGGGACAAAGGCCTACCCGGGAGACAGATTCCGGCTTCCACATCATGAGTGCTCGCTACAACCTGCTGTCTCCAGAGCTGAAGGTAGACCCCTATCCCGCGTACGCGGACATGCGCCGCAACGCCCCCGTCTGCCAGGTGGACCCGGGCGGCATGTGGGCCGTGTCCCGGTACGACGACGTGATGTACGTGCTGAAGAACCCGCAGCTGTTCTCCTCGCGGGGCTTCGGCGTGGCGACCAACCCGCCGTGGCTCGGCGGCAACCCGTTCTCCGAGTCGATGATCACCCTGGATCCGCCGCAGCACGGGCGGCTGAGGGCGCTCGTCAACCGGGCCTTCGGCACCGCCGCCATGGCTCGGCTGGAGCCGCGCGTGCGGACCTTCGCCGAGCGGACCGTGGCCGAGCTGCCCTTGGGGCAGCCGCTGGACCTCATGCCGCCGTACGCGCTGCGCATCCCCGCCTTCGTCATCGGCGATCTGATGGGGATGGACCCCGCGCTGCACTCGCGGCTCAAGCGCTGGGCGGACCTCATCACCGGCGGCGTCACCACCGTGCGCCCGGACGACCACGAGAAGAAGCAGCTGGCGCGTGACGCCGTGGCGGACCTGCGCCGCTACTTCGGCGAGCTGCTGGAGCAGCGCCAGCGCGAGCCCGGCGACGACATGGTGAGCGACTTGCTGAGGGCCCGGGTGGATGGCGTGGCCCTGACGCAGGACGAGCTGATCGCCTTCCTCTCCCTGCTGCTGGTGGGAGGCATCGAGACGGTGGTGCACCTGCTGGGCTTCTCCATCGTGGTGCTGCTGGAGCAGCCGGAGCTGTTCGCGCGGCTGAAGGCGGACCGCTCGCTCATCCCCGCCTTCATCGACGAGGTGCTGCGCTACGAGCCCCCGGCGCAGACGGCGCCCCGGATGACCACGCAAGAGGTGGAGCTGGGCGGCGTCCGGCTGCCCAAGGGCGCGCCCATGCTGGTGCTGCTGGCCTCGGCCAATCGCGACGAGGCGCACTTCCCGGACGGCGAGCGCTTCGACATGAGCCGGCCCGGTCCGCAGAACCTCCCCTTCGGGCACGGCGCCCACTTCTGCCTGGGCGTGCAGCTGGCGCGGATGGAGGGCCGGCTGGCCCTGGAGGCGTTCCTGAACCGCGTGGGCCGGCTGGAGCGCGGCCCCGAGCCGATGACGTGGCACCGCACGCTGGTGGTGCGTGGGCCGGGGACGCTGCCCGTCGTGCTGCACCCGGCCTGAGGCAGGGCTGGCAGGGGGGCGGGGGGCTGCTCTGCCCCATGCAAGGGGAGGTGGCTGACAGAAGGGGTGGGCGGGGAGGGGAAAGCAGGGTAGATGCGTCTACCGCGGAGGCTCCCAAGGCCAGGATGCAGGGGAGGCTCCCTCGGGTTCTCTCATGATGCTGTCCTACCCCATGCCACTGTGCGTGGCGCCGATGATGGACTGGACCGACCGGCACTGCCGGTACTTCCACCGCCAGCTCAGCCGGCACACGCTGCTCTACACGGAGATGCTCACCACGGGCGCCGTCATCCACGGCGACCGCGAGCGGCTGCTGGGTTTTTCGTCCGCGGAGCACCCGGTGGCCCTCCAGCTCGGGGGCTCCGAGCCCGAGAAGATGGCCGAGGCCGCGCGCATCGGCGAGGAGTGGGGCTACGACGAGATCAACATCAACGTGGGCTGCCCGAGCGACCGCGTGCAGTCCGGCCGCTTCGGCGCGTGCCTGATGGCCGAGCCCGAGCTGGTGGCGCGGCTGGTAGGGGCGATGCGCGAGGCGGTGCGCATCCCGGTGACGGTCAAGTCGCGCATCGCCATCGACGAGATGGAGGAGTGGCCGACGCTGGAGAACTTCATCCGGCGGGTGTCGGCCGCGGGCTGCTCGCGCTTCATCGTGCACGCGCGCAAGGCGTGGCTGCAGGGGCTGAGCCCGAAGGAGAACCGGGACATTCCGCCGCTGCGCTACGAGCTGGTCTACCGGCTCAAGTCCGAGTTCCCGAACCTCGACATCAGCATCAACGGAGGCGTGAAGACCCTGGACGCCGCGGCCGAGCATCTGCGGCACGTGAATGGCGTGATGATCGGCCGAGCCGCGTACGAGAACCCGTACATCCTGGCCGAGGCGGACCGGCGGTTCTTCGGCTCCACGGAGGCTCCGCGCGATCGCCATGCCGTGGTGGAGGGGATGTTCCCGTACATCGAGGAGCGCCGGCGGGATGGGGCGCCGCTCAATGCCATCACCCGGCACATGCTCGGGCTGTTCCAGGGGCTCCAGGGGGCTCGGGCCTGGCGCCGGTACCTGAGCGAGAACGTGCACAAGCCCGGGGCAGGCCCCGAGGTGGTCGCCGCCGCGCTCGCGCTGGTGCCTCGGGCGGCTCCGGCCGAAGTCGCGGCCTGAGCAACCTGTCCGACAAGCAGACAGGTTGGCCGCTCAGGCGAACAGCTCGAGCAGGTCCTCGCGGGTGATGGCCGTCGCCGCGGACGCCTCGCTCAAGGCCGCCTCGAAGAGCGCGCGCTTCTTCTCCTGCAGCCCGAGGATGCGCTCCTCCACCGTCCCCTGGGACACCAGCCGGTACACCATCACCGGGCGCTCCTGGCCGATGCGGTGCGCGCGGTCCGCCGCCTGGGCCTCCGCCGCCGGGTTCCACCACGGGTCCATCAGGAACACGTGGTCCGCCGCCGTGAGGTTCAGGCCCGTGCCGCCCGCCTTGAGCGACATGATGAGCACCGGCGCGCCATCGGGACCCTGGAACTTCGACGTCACCTCGCCACGGTTCGCCGTCGAGCCGTCCAGGCGATCGAAGCCGATGCCCGCCGCCTTGAGGTGCGGCTCGAGCAGATCCAACAGCGACGTCCACTGCGAGAACACCAGCGCCTTGTGGCCATCCGAGACGGCCGTGCTGAGCGCCTCCACCAGCGTCTGCACCTTCGACGACGTGCTGGCCTGCTGGCCCGGCACGAGCGCCGGGTGACATGCCGCCTGCCGCAGCCGGAGCAGGGCCTCCAGCGCCTTGAGCACGCTGCCGCCCTCGTTGAGCAGGGCGACCACTTCCTTCCGGGTCGCCGCCATCACCGCGTCGTAGACGGAGCGCTCGCGCTCATCCAGCGACACGTGCATCACGGCCTCGGTGCGCGGCGGCAGCTCGGGCGCCACATCCCGCTTCAGGCGCCGGAGCACGAACGGACGGATGCGGCGGCGCAGCTGGTTCGCGGCCTCGGGCTGGCCCTCGGAGATGGGCCGGGCCACCTTGTCCTCGAACTGCCGGCGCCCACCCAGGAGCCCCGGGTTCACGAAGTGCATCAGGCTCCAGAGCTCCTCCAGCCGGTTCTCCAGCGGCGTGCCGCTCAGCGCCAGCCGGAAGCTCGCCTTGAGCCCGAACGCCGCGCGAGCCACCTGGCTCTCCGGGTTCTTGATGGCCTGGGCCTCGTCCAGCACCACCGCCTCCCACGTCCGCCCCGAGAGCACCGGCGCATCCAGCCGCAGGATGGAGTACGTCGTGAGCGTCACGTCGGCGGCCCCGTCCAGTGCGCGGCCCGGCCCGTGGTACACGCAGACCTTGAGCGACGGACGGAACCGCTTGAGCTCCGCGGCCCAGTTCGCCACCACGCTGGTGGGGCAGACGACGAGCGAGCCCTTTCCCAGCACGCACAGCGTCTGCAGCGTCTTTCCCAGACCCATGTCGTCCGCGAGGATTCCTCCCATCCCCGTGGACTTGAGGAAGGTGAGCCAGCTCACGCCCTGCTGCTGGTAGTGGCGCAGCGTCGCCGTCAGGTCGCCCGGCAGCGTCGGGGCGGGCAGCTTCTCGAAGCCCTCGATCATCGGCGCCAGCTTGTCCAGCCCCGGCGGAGGTGGCTGCTCGAGCGTCTCGCACAGCGCGCTCAGCTCCGGCAGCGCGTGGTTGGAGACCTTCCCATCCGCCTGCCGCGCGGCCAGCAGATCCGCCACCCGCTGCCCGTTCTTGTCCAGCCACGCGCGAGGCAGCGGCGCCCAGCCTCCCCCATCCAAGGGCACCAGCCCCAGCCCCTCCGACCACGCCCGGACCACCGCCGCCGCGTCCACGGTCTGCGCCTCGCCCTTGCCGCCCTCCACCTGGAACTCGAGCGTGAAGCGCACGTCCGGAATGCCGGACTCGAGCACGGCGGAGTCCACCTTGAGCAGCGGCCGCAGCCGGACGTTCGGACTCACCAGCCCCGCCGCGTCTCCCGTGAGGTCTCCCCGCCACTTCCGCAGCTTGTCCGCCCAGCGCACCATCTCCGGGCCCTGCACCGTCAGCCGCCGGCCGGGGACCAGGTTCAGCTCGTCCCGGAGCTGATGGAGCAGCCGCTGCTCGGCCGCCTCGTCGCGCAGGGGCACCGCGCCGCGCAGGTACACCATCCGGCCGCTGTCGATCCGCACCACCGGCGGCGAGCCGTAGACGAGCGTGGGCAGCACCGACAGCCCCTGCTCCAGCTGCTGCAGCTCCAGCTGGATGCGCGGCTTCAGCTCGCGGTCGATGGGCGGCAGGCGCCGGCTGCGGACCTCGACGGGGATGCGCCGGGCCAGGTCCGGGAGCACCTTCGACGTCACCTCGCCGAGCTGCTCCGGCGCGAAGGTGCGGACGATGGGGAGGTTCTGGAGCCACGGGCCCGTCATCGCCGTCTCGCCCAGGCGGGCCAGCGAGTCTCCCCACAGCACGACGCCCGGACTGAGCACCTCCACCACGCGGGGATCGCGCGTCACCGTCACCACCAGCTGCGCGCCCTGGTCCTCCACGATCGCCTTGGGAAGGACGCGCTCACCGGAGATCGCCACGGGTCGCCCATCGAGCAGCACGTTCCGCGCGGGCTCGAGCGCCGTGAGCAGCGCATCCAGCTTCTCCGGCGACAGCGCCCCGCGGGTGCGCCGCTCCAGCAGCCTGTCCGTGATGAGGTCCGACTGCTCCACCTGCAGCGTGGCGGCCTGGGTGGGCTTCGCCATCAGGGAGGCCAGGCTGCCATCCAGGGCCTCCTCCGTCCCGTCCGCGTGCGCCAGCGTGCGCTCGAGCTGCAGCCCGCCCTCGACGCGGGTGAACCGGTGCACCACGCGGGACCACTTGCTCGCGACAGCCTCCAGGGGTTTGGCCTGGGTCTCCTCCTGCTGCAGGGAGATGGCGGCCGCTACCACGTGCTCGCAGGGATCCACGCGGCTGGGGCAGTCGCACTCCCAGGCCTCGTCGCCCGGGTACAGGACGACGGTGACGGGCACCGAGCGACCGGGGGCTCGCACCCGCAGCTCGATCTCACTGCCGCTCCGGGCCTGGAGCGCCACGGCGCCCGAGCGAGCGAGGTTCACCCCGTTGGTCCAGATTCCGGGGCGGGCTTCTTTCCGAACGGCTTCGAGCAGTTGGGCGTTCACGGACATGGGAGTCGCGACTCCCTAGCGTTCACGGCGCCGCCACGCAACGCATGTCCGTAGGATTCTGGACGATGCTCGGTGGGGCGCCCCGCGGGCAATCTGGACCTGAGCTTCGCGCGGCGCCTGCAAGCCGCGTAGGGCCGCGGACTCAGTGCGGTGGGGGCTCGGTCGACGCGGAGGGCGCGCTGGCCGGGCCCTGCTTCTTCGGGATGAGCGAGCGGCGAGGGCCTCGGAGGGCGAAGTTCAGCAGGAAGGCTCCCGGCAGCAGCATGCCCAGTCCCTGGGTCAGGTTGGCCGGTGGATGGGCCACCACGCCGAGCACCAGGGCGGCGAAGAGCACACCACACACCACACGGATGATGAGGGAGTTCACGCGGGACACTCTACTCCAGCAGCCCGTCACCCATCGGTGGGCGAGCGGGAAGCCGTCGGGGGCCTCCCGCTCGCCTGCCCCCCTGGGACAGCGAAGGACTTCAGGCCACCTGGCGCTGGGGCGCGGGGACGGCGGTGATGACGCGCGAGTGCGTCTCCGGGATGGAGAAGCCGGCCTCGCGGATGGCCAGGTTGGTGTCGGCGTACACCTGCCCGTAGCTGTTCGTGTGGCAGAAGGGACGCACCGCCAGCACGGGCCCGGCCATGGTGAAGTGGTCGATGAAGACGGCGGGGGCGGGGGTCTGCATCACGTTGGGGATCTGCGCCAGCCGCTCCGCCAGAATCTTGATGGCCGCGCGGTGATCGTCCGAGTGGCTGAGCTGCGCCACCAGATCGACGCGCCGGTGCGCGTTGGCCGAGTAGTTCTGGATGGTGTCCGAGAAGATCTTGTTGTTGCCCACGAAGGTCCGCACGTTGTCGGCGGTGTTGATCACCGTCGAGAACAGGCCGATCTCCTCCACCGTCCCCGTCACGCCGCCCGCGGTGACGGCGTCTCCGACCTTGAAGGGACGCAGCACCACCATGAAGATGCCCGCCGCGTAGTGCGACAGCAGGCCCGACCAGGCCGTGCCGATGGCCACGCCCGCCGCCGCCAGCACCGCCGCGAACGAGGTCGTCTCCAGCCCGAAGTAGCCGAGGATGGCCACGACGAGGACGACCTTCAAGAGCACGTTCAGGGCGCTCTCCGCGTAGCGGGCGATCGTCGCGTCCAGCTTGCGCACGGCCATGGCCTTGCGCACCAGCCGCACCGCCAGGTTCACCATCCACCCGCCGATGATCCACAGCGCGATGGCGCCCAGCAGCTTCAGGCCGACGCTGGTCCCCTTGGTCAGCAGGTCCGCCGTGAGCGCGTTGAAATCCGTGTTCATGCAATGCACCTCTCCAAGGCCCGGATGCTCCCGGGCGTGACGGGGAGGCGCTCTGCAACCGGCTGGCCAGCGCTCCCGGGTGTCACATCCCCTGGAAATCCGAGGCTGACGGAGGGGTCGCCCGTGTCAGGGCCCGCGCGACGTGTCAGCGGTTGACACGTCAGCGCTCACGGAGGCAGGGCGAGGCCCAGGGCTCAGAAGGCGACGGGGAGCCGCTCCAGGCCGTGGATGAGCAGGCCGGTCCGCCACCGGAGCGTGGAGGGCTCCACGGCCAGGCGCAGGCGTGGCAGCCGTTGCACCAGCAGGTTGATGGCGATCATGGCCTCCAGCCGCGACAGGGGCGCCCCCAGGCAGAAGTGGATGCCCACGCCGAAGGAGAGGTGCCGGTTGGGCGTCCGGGTGATGTCGAAGCGCTCGGGCTCGGCGAACTGCTCGGGGTCGTGGTTGGCCGACAGCAGCGAGGCCATGATCATCTGCCCGGCGGGGATGACCTGCCCCAGGAACTCGGTGTCCTCGAGCGCGAAGCGGCTGGTGGTGTGCCGCACCGGACCGCAGTAGCGCAGCATCTCCTCCACGGCCGACTCGATGAGGGACGGCTCTCCGCGCAGCCGCTCCAGCTGGTCCGGGTGCTTGAGCAGGGCCCACACGCCGTTGGTGACCAGGTTCACGGTCGTCTCGTGGCCCGCCACCAGCAGCAGGAACACCATGCTGGTCAGCTCCACCGGGGTGAGCCGGTCCCCCTGCTCCTCCGCCGCGAGCAGGGCGCTGGTGAGATCGTCCTGCGGCTCGGCGCGGCGCCGGTCCAGGAAGTCCTGGAGGTACTGTTGGAACTGGACGACCGTCTTCCGCAGCGGCTCCAGGTTGCTGCTCCGGGGCGGGGAGAGCAGGGTGGTGGTCCACTCGCGGAACCGGTCCTGGTCCTCCAGGGGCACGCCCAGCAGCTCGGCGATCACCGTGAGGGGCAGCGGGAAGGCGAACGCCTCCAGCAGGTCCACGCTGCCACCAGGCGGGAAGGCCTCCAGCAGCCGCTGGGTGATGGCGGTGATGCGCGGGCGCAGGGCCTCCACCCGGCGCATAGTGAAGGCCTGGGACACCAGCGAGCGCAGCCGCGTGTGCACCGGCGGATCGGCGTTCAGCATGTGCTTGTCGATCTGGCCGATCTCCTCCACCCGGAAGTAGCGGAGCCGGTCCTCGTCGGCCAGCTTGTAGCGGTCCTTGATGAAGCGGGCGTCCTTCAGCAGCTCCTGCGTGTCCCGGTAGCGGCTGACGACCCACATGGGGACCTGCTGCGTGGGGCTGAGCACCCGCGCGACGCGGGTCTCCCGCCTCATGCGTGCGTAGATGGACAGCGGATCGACTCGCGCCTCGGGAGACCACAGATCGAAGCGATGCGCCGGCGCGCTCAAGTGTTGCTCCAGGAGAGGTTCAAGGGTGTGGAGCGGCACAGTATCCCCCGCCTTCCTGGCTTTACATGACTTACCAGGGAGGGTGCCGCCCCAGACGCTCGCACTTCCTGGGTGCCGCTGGCGGCGGGCTCACCCGCCGTAGGGCGTGGAGAACTCCGCCCAGCGGCCCGTGGGCTGCAGCCCCGTGCCCGGGTTCTGCGAGCGGTTGGCGGCGGTGCGCAGCTCGCGAGCGGACTTCGCCAGCGACTCGATGGAGAGCACCAGCGCGTTGATCTGCGGGTCCTCCGCGCCCTCCAGGCGCTGCACCCAGGTGCGCATGAAGCGGATGGCGGCGAGCACCTCGTCGCGATCGAAGACCTCTCCGGTGCTCCGCAGGTCCTCCTCGACCAGGTAGATGAACATGCGGGCGAAGTTGGCGAACATCCGGTCATGCACCGGGCGCCTGCGGTTGTTGGCGGGCGGCGGGCTGAAGTTGTCGCGCAGCTGCTTGAAGCTGAAGGTGCGCACGCTGGCGAGCTTGCCCGTGCCGGCGCGGAAGCCCGGCGCCTCCATCCAGCCGGCCGCCGCGGACTTCTCCACCGCCATCTTGGCGACGATGAAGGCGTGGTGGACGTCGTAGTTGGGCAGCAGGACGGACTCCAGGTAGTCGCCGATGAAGGTGGCGAAGCTGTCGCCCTCGTAGAGCAGGGCCGGATCGCGCAGGAAGGACATGACGAACCAGGTCTGCTGGAACACCTCGCTCTGCTTGATGCGGGCCTCGTTGTAGTCCGGGTTGCTGTGGACGCTCTGGTCCACGACGGGCGGCAGCACGGTGCAGGGGTGGGCGCCGTTGTCGCAGGTGACGGGCAGGCGGCGGGCCAGCGGATGGATGCGCAGGAAGTCACCCGTCTCCCAGATGGGGTTGCGGGCGATGACCTTCTCCAGGTGGGCGCTGATGGCCACCGGCTCGCTGCCGTTGCGCTCGTCCACCAGGAAGTCCGGGTGGAGGTGGGTGCCCTTGCGCAGCATGTGCTGGAAGACCTGGAGCGACTTGTACTTGAGGCGCATCCACTGGCAGGCGCGGGGGTAGTCGGCGAGGTTGGCGCCGGCCAGGTCCGGGTTGCACTCCGTCAGGGTGGGGATGGCGTCGTAGTAGCCCCAGAGGTTCTTGTCGCTCGGGTCGGCCAGGTAGGCGTCCACGAGCTGGTACCACTCGGCGTTCGCGCTCGTCTTCGGGCGCGTGGCCATGTCGGGGAACCACTCGAAGACGGAGCGGTGCTCCTCGCCGTGGAAGCCGTCCTCGGAGAGGTGATCGAACGGGAGGCCCATGCGCAGGTGCCGCAGGTCGATGGCGTGCAGCTCGTCATAGGCCTGGTGCGCCTTGGCCAGCGAGTCGATGCGCCCGGTGGCCCACAGCAGCTTCCGGTCGTTGACGAGGTGATCCATGAAGGCCGCATCCCGCTCGTTCTGGGCCTGCGAGTCATGGACGGGCAGGTTGGGCGTGCTGGCGGCGAAGGGCTCGTAGGCGGGCTGGAGCGGGCGGAAGCGCGCGGGGTGGAGCAGGCGCTTCATGTCGTAGCGCTGGCGCTGCGCGTGGATGAGGCCGAGGATGGCGTTCGCCCGGGCCTCGTCCACGTGGGTGGAGGCGCGCCGCAGGACGTCCGCGTCGGTGTAGCCCACGCGTGCCAGCTCGATGGCGTCCGGGCTGTGGCAGCTGGCGCACGAGCCGCGCGTGCCCTCATAGCGCCAGGCCGCGAGGCCCGCGTTGTAGCGGCTCTGCAGCTCCTCGGTGCTCATCGCCGTCGCGGCGGCGTAGGGCCTGCCGCAGCGGGCATCCGAGCCGGCGGGCTCCGGACAGAGCAGCGTCTCGGGGTACTCGACGGCCTCTGGGACGGGCGTGTTGGGGACCGAGGGGAGCTCCGGATTGTCATCCGGGTCCGGATCGGGCGAGACGGGAGACTTGCTGTCACAGGCGCTCAGGAGCACGAGCGCCGTCAGCGTGGCCAGCCGGGCCACGGATGGCAGCCGGGACGGATGCAGCGAGACGACGGACATAGGACACACCCCCGCGGGCAAAGGAGACCCACACGGAGTGTGTCAGAAGATGGGGCCCGGAGTCAGGGGACTCGGCGCACTTCCTCTCATCAGAAGTGGCCGGCGCGCGCCTCGTCGAAGGACACCCGGTGCTTCATGTAGAGGGTGTCCAGCATGTGGTTGCTGATGGGATTGAGGTTGCCGTCGGTGAAGCGGTGCACCACGGCGCCCTTGCCCGCGTCCTTCATGAAGGCGAGCGGATCCACGCTGCCGCCCAGGCCCGTGAGCGTGGGGACGGGGTCGGCGTTGTTGACGTAGTGCACGTACTGGGGGCCATCCACGTACTTCGTGGAGGCCGCGCCGAAGGTCTCCACCTTGAGGTGGCTGAGCAGCTTCTCGGTCTCGGCCTTGGACAGGCCGTCCTCGAGGCGCAGCCGCTGCTCCACGTGGGAGAGCGCCCGAGCGGTGATGAGGCCGCCCTGGCTGTAGCCCATCAGGTGGACGTCACGCCCCGCCTTCAGCTCCGTGTAGAGGGTGTCCGCCAGCGTGTCCACGGCGGGGTTGCTGCCCTTGTCCAGCTTGTCCGTCACGCACTGGGCCAGGTCCGAGGCCAGCCCCTGGGTCGAGTTGTGGATGCCCACCACCTTGGCGCCCGAGGTCTCCGCGATGGACTGCATCTCCTTCAGCTGGCCCTCCAGCGGCGTCATGATGCCGTTGACGTAGAGGATGGTCTCCGAGGGGTTGGGGTTGTTCTTCGGGGTGACGCCCGGCATCTGGTTCAGCGAGGTGCCCGGCGGGAACGTCTGGCCCTGGGCGCCCACGAACTGCCCGTCGAACATGCGGTCCGGCTTGGCGCTGCCGCCGAAGAGCTTCGACACCTCCGCCACCGTGGTGGCCTCGAACACGTCCGCGCCCATCTTCAGGAAGCGGGGCAGGTCGGCAATGCCCTCCTTGGCCATGTTCGCCAGCTTCTCCAGCGGGTTGAGCGACTTCTTCTCGGGAGCGGCCGTGCGGGCGGTGGTCGCCGGGGTGAAGGCGCTGCGGCTGCGGTCGATGGTGCTCATGGAAGGCTCCTGCGAACTTGGCTTGGAGGGATGCGTTACCTTCATTGTCCTACAAGGTGGGGAAAAGTTGCCTGGCCCTTGAAGAAAGATGGATTCCCTTGTGAGGACGCGGCCTTACGGGAGGCGGTGGTAGAGGGGGAGGTTGGCGGGGGCGGGATAGAAGGAGAACCAGCCGGAGTAGCCGACGTCGGGGCTGGTGATGACGACCTCGGGGGCCTTGTTGCCGGAGCTGGTGAGCTGGGCCGCGCGCAGGCGGCCGAACTTGCCGGCGCTGTGGGCGAACCAGAGGTTGCCGGACTCGTCGAACACGATGCCTTCGGGCAGGGCGGTGACGGTGAGGCCGACCTGCACCGCGGGCGTCACGGTGACGGTGCCGGAGCCCGCCTGGTCCGTGGGGGTGAGGCGGGCGAGGGTGCCGTTGAAGTTCACCCAGAGGTTGCCCGTGGCGTCGAAGGCCAGGCCCGAGGGGGCGCGAAGGTTGGCGAGGTTGGGCGGGGGCGCCTTCGCCTGGATGACGAGGTCTGGAGCGGCGGTGGAGGAGGAGGAGAGGCGGCTGGCGTTGTAGCGGCCCACGCGGTCATCGCCGACGAAGGCGACCCACAGGTTGCCCTCCCGGTCGAACGCGAGGCCCGAGGGGCCGTCGAGCCCGGTGAGCTCCACCGCGGGGGTGGGGCTGCCACTGACGGCGAGCTGGTCCGCGTTGTAGCGGACGATCTTGTCGTTGAAGCCCACGGTGACCCAGAGGTTGCCGCTCGGGTCGAAGGCGAGCGCGCGGGCGCGAGGGAAGCCGCCCTCGAGGGGACCACCTCTCAGGGTGATGGTGGCCGTCTTCTCGCCGGGAGTGCCCAGCGCGGAGGCGAGGATCATGAGCACGGGGGGATCGACGGTGGTTCCGCCCACCGCCCACAGGTTGCCCTCGCGGTCGAAGGTGGAGCCCTCGGAGCCTCCGGTCCTCGCGGCGACGGTGGCGGCGGGGTTGCCGGTGGAGCCCAGCACGTCGGCGGAGAAGCCGAGGAGCGGGGCGCTCCCGCCGGAGCCATTGCTGGCCCAGAGCTTCCCGCTGCTGGGGATGGGGGAGTAGGCGACGGCGATCTCCGTGCGCTCTCCCTCCTTCACGCAGATGGGAGGGATGCTGCTCTCCGGCTGGTAGGCCGTGCGGAAGAGGGGGTGGGGGGCGACGACGATCCGCCGCTCGAGGGTATAGCTGCCGACTCCGAGCTCCAGGGTCTGGGTGCCGTTGACGACCTGAGTGCCCCGGCTGCCCACGAGCTGCATGTTCGCGGGGGTGGAGTCTGGCAGGCCGGTGACGGTGAGCTGCAGGGTACCGGTGCCACTGCCCGTCTCCTCGCACTGGTAGGTGGGCTCATCGTCGCAAGCGGCGAAGAGCAGGGAGGAGCCAAGAAGACCAAGGATGGTGAGCCTGCGCATCCACAACCCCCTTTGTTGGTGAGGGAGGGAGTTCAGGCCCCTGGGACACCCAGCGTCAAGCCCCGACGGCGTGACGCAAGGCGGTGGGCGGCTGGCGGCTAATCTCGAGCCTCCACCTCGCGGAACATGACCCCGTCGAGTTCCAGGCGCTTCACCGCATCCACCATGCGCTCGGTGGCGAAGATGAGCGTGGGCCAGTCGCTGAGCCTGAAGACGTCCAGGCTCGCGGGAAGGGTCGCGGCATCGAGCCAGTACGTGTCCGGGAGGCTGACGTCACCACTGCCACATTGGGGGCAGGGTGGCTTGCGGCTCGGTGGCAGACAGCCCGGGTGCAGCGTGCCATGCGCCACGAGCTGCAACTCCAGGAGTTCGGGAGCGCGCCTGGCGCGGAAGCGCACGTTCAGCGAGCATCCCTGAAGCCCTCGCAGCCCCGCGCCCTGCAACTTCTCCAGGGCCTCGCGAGTCGCGAAGAGCGACCAGGGGTTCTGCATGAAAAGCTGGCCGAAGTGGCCCGAGCCTGTGCCGGTGCGTTGCCCGAACACGGTTCCTGGCTTCAGCAGTGCATCCTTGGGAGCGAGGGGGCGTACCAGCTCGCGCAGCCGCTCGAACTCCTCGAAGGGAACAGGCCAGGGGGTGGACAGCTTCTGGAGCTCCCGTGTGGGCAGCCCGGACAGATCCACGCACGGGTACTGCAGTCCCACCCACCCTCCAGGGGAATTGCAGGTCGGGCACTGCATCCCTGGTAGTCCCCACGGGTGCGCTGCGTTGCTCAGATCGCCCGTGTAGCGGGGAGCTGGATCCTGGGTGATTTCGTAGAACGTCATGCCTCCTCGGTGCGGTTCGGCTCCGCGGTCAGTTCCCGTAGAGCTGGGGGCCGATCGGGATGACCGGCCGATTGTACGGCACGATGGGACCTGTCAGCTCATAGCGGAAGGCCAGCTCCAGGGCGTAGCGAAAGAGGACCTCGGGAGGCTGGGGCCGGGGATTGGCACGGTAGAACTGCCGCCATGCCTCGTTCCACAGTCCTCCGCGTCCGGTGCCTCCGTGTATCTGCCGGTGGATGTGCTCGGGGATGAGCATCGTGTACTGGTGGACCGCGATTCCCGACCTCCCGAACCAGTCCTTGAACTCCAGGGCCTGGGGGAACAGGTGGTGCCTGACCACCCTGCCTTCGTATCGAGGAAAGGCGGGGAGGTAGCCGAAGCGGTATTGGAAGTGGAACGTCATCCGAGGCCGGGCACCCTCTCGCAGGCCGGAGCGCCTCCAGTGACGCCACGAGACAGGGCCGCGCATCGGCGGGCGGTGGCCTCCTCCCCGCGCAAGCACCAGGCTTGCCTCGTGCGCGAGTGAGGTGCTGGCTACCGCATCCGGGTCCACGTCCTCACAGGCGAAAACGCCGCACAGACCTTCCTCCCCCTCGCATGCGAGGACGATGCACTGATCGGTGTCGGGAGCCTCGCAGGTGTTGGCCGCTTCGGGCGTCGCCTCCTCCCATGCTCCCATTGCAGGCGCCGTGGTCCCGCACCCCAAGAGCGGAATCGCGACGAGGGAGAGCCAGCACAGGAGCGAGGGCAGGGTAGGTTCCGGCATGCAAGCCCGGATGGTAGCCGTGGCGTTCCCCTCTCGGATGGGCAGCCAGGTGGCGCGTTGGACGCTCTGCGTCAAGAGCGCGGCGAGCGCATGCCCTCCAGGCTTGCGGAGGGGCGCGCGGCAGGACCCACCCGGGCATCACTGCCGGGCATCAAATCGCCGTCTGTTTGCCTCGGAATCTACCTACAAGGTATTCAGTCTGTTCCAGACCATTAGGGGGAAGCATGAGCATCCTCATCAAGAACGGTCGCATCGTCACCGCCGTGGACGACTACGTGGCGGACGTCTTCATCGAGGGCGAGAAGATCACCCTCATCGGCAAGGATCTGAAGGTCCAGGCCGACAAGGTCATCGACGCCTCGAACCGGCTGGTCATCCCCGGCGGCATCGACCCGCACACGCACTTCGACATGCCCTTCGGTGGCACCACCTCCGCCGATGACTTCGCCAGCGGCACCAAGGCGGCGGCCTTCGGCGGCACCACCACCATCATCGACTTCGCCATCCAGTCCAAGGGCGAGTCCACCCTGAAGGGCCTGGACGTCTGGCACGACAAGGCCTCCGGCAAGGCGACCATCGACTACGCCTTCCACATGATCATCACCGACATGCCGGACGAGCGGCTGCCGGAGATGCGCAAGCTGGCCGACGAGGGCATCACCTCGTACAAGCTCTTCATGGCCTACCCCGGCGTCCTCTACGTGGATGACGGGACGCTGTACCGCACCTTCCGGCAGGCGGGCGACAACGGCACCCGCATCTGCATGCACGCCGAGAACGGCATCGTCATCGACGAGATCATCAAGGCCGCGGTGAAGGACGGCAAGACGGAGCCCAAGTACCACGCGCTCACCCGTCCCACGCGCATGGAGGCCGAGGGCGTCCACCGCGCCATCAGCATCGCCGAGGTGGCCAAGGTCCCCCTCTACATCGTCCACCTGTCAAGCTCGGACGCGCTGGAGCAGGTGAAGATCGGCCGGGCGCGCGGCGTGGACGTCATCGCCGAGACGTGCCCCCAGTACCTCTTCCTCGACCAGAGCTACTACGAGCGCGACGGCTTCGAGGGCGCCAAGTGGGTGATGACGCCCGCGCTGCGCGAGAAGTGGAACCAGGACGTGCTGTGGCAGGGCCTGAAGTTCCGGGACCTCGAGACGATCGCCACCGACCACTGCCCCTTCTGCTTCAAGGACCAGAAGGAACTGGGCAAGGACTCCTTCACCAAGATTCCGAACGGGGCGCCCGGCGTCGAGAACCGGATGAGCCTCGTCTACAACGGCGGCGTGGTGGGCGGGCGCATCAGCCTCAACCGCTTCGTGGAGCTGACCTCCACGGCGGCCGCCAAGGCGTTCGGCCTCTTCCCGAAGAAGGGCACCATCGCCGTGGGCTCGGACGCGGACATCGTCATCTTCGATCCGAACCGCAAGGAGACCATCAGCGTGAAGAACCCGCACACCCACCACATGAAGGTGGACTACAGCGCCTACGAGGGCTTCCAGGTGCAGGGCTTCACGGAGACGGTGCTCTCGCGCGGACGCGTCATCATCGAGAAGAACGAGCTGAAGACCGAGCGCGGCGGGCAGTTCGTCAAGCGCGCCCTGTGCGGCTCGCTGCTGCGCTGAGCCTCACCCCTTTCCCACAACCCCCCAGAGCAGCACTCGAGCAGAGGACTCATGGCACGTAAGGTCATCGGCGGGCTCATCCAGATGTCCAACCCCATCAACGACCCGTCGGCCTCCGTGCAGACGATCCGCGATGCGATGTTCGAGAAGCACCTGCCCTTCATCGAGGAGGCGGGCAAGCGGGGCACGCAGATCCTCTGTCTCCAGGAGGTCTTCAACGGCCCCTACTTCTGCCCCTCGCAGGACTCGAAGTGGTGCGACCTGGCCGAGGCCATCCCCGGCGGCCCCACGGTGGAGCGGCTCTCCGCCTACGCCAAGAAGTACCAGATGGCGATGGTCATCCCCATCTACGAGCGCGAGATGGCGGGCGTCTACTACAACACCGCGGCGGTGGTGGACGCGGACGGCACGTACCTGGGCAAGTACCGCAAGAACCACATCCCGCAGACCAACGGCTTCTGGGAGAAGTACTTCTTCAAGCCGGGCAACCTGGGCTACCCCACCTTCCAGACGCGCTACGCCAGGATTGGTGTCTACATCTGCTACGACCGGCACTTCCCGGAGGGCGCGCGCCTGCTGGGGCTGAACGGGGCGGAGATCGTCTTCAACCCGTCGGCCACGGTGGCCGGCCTGTCGCAGTACCTGTGGAAGCTGGAGCAGCCGGCGCACGCGGTGGCCAACGGCTACTTCATCGCGGCCAGCAACCGCGTGGGCACCGAGGCCCCGTGGAACATCGGCCGGTTCTACGGCACCAGCTACTTCTGCGATCCGCGCGGCAACATGCTGTCGGTGGGCAGCGAGGACAAGGACGAGCTCATCACGGCGGAGATGAACCTCGACATGATCGAGGAAGTGCGCCGCACCTGGCAGTTCTTCCGGGATCGCCGCCCGGACACCTACGAGAACATGGTCAAGCAGCTCCCGTAGGCACGCATCCCCGTCTCAAAGGTCTTCATCCACATGAGAGTCATGGAACCCAAGCGCTTCGAGCTACCCCCAGGCCGCGCGGAGGAGGGCTTCAAGGACAAGAAGCCTCTCTACACACAGGCCGAGGCGATGGCCGAGGCCAACCGCTGCCTGTACTGCTCGGACGCGCCGTGCATCAAGGCGTGCCCCACGGCCATCAACATCCCCGAGTTCATCCGGAAGATCGGCACGGGCAACGTCAGGGGCTCCGCGCGGACGATCCTCACCGCCAACATCCTGGGCCAGAGCTGCGCCCAGGCCTGTCCGGTCGAGGTGCTGTGCGCAGGCTCGTGCGTGTACACGGGCTGGGGCCGCGAGCCGATCAACATCGGCCGGCTGCAGCGCTTCGCGGTGGAGACCACGCTCGAGAAGACGTCCAACCTCTTCCAGGCGAAGCCCCCCACCGGCAAGCGCATCGCCCTGGTGGGCTCCGGCCCCGCGTCCATCGCGGCGGCGGGCATGCTCGCGCTGGAGGGCCACACCTGCATCATCTACGAGCGCAAGGCCATCCCCGGCGGGCTGAACTCGCTGGGCATCGCCCCGTACAAGCTCAAGGGCCCCGAGGCGCTCCGCGAGATGGAGTGGGTGTTCTCCCTGGGCCGCATCGAGCTGCGCACGGGCGTGGAGGTGGTGGAGCAGGCGAAGGGCCCGGGGCAGGTGTCCGCCTCGGAGCTGCTCGCCTCCCATGACGCCGTGTTCCTCGGGCTGGGGCTCGGGGCGGACTCGCGGCTGGGCGTGCCGGGCGAGGAGGGCGAGGGCGTCGAGGGCGCCACGCTCCTCATCGAGCGCATCAAGACGGAAGCTGGCTTCCAGCTGCAGGGCGTGAAGCACGCCATCGTCGTCGGTGGCGGCAACACCGCGCTGGACATCGCCCACGAGCTGGCGCTGCTCGGCGTGGAGGTGGACATGGTGTACCGCCGCTCCGAGAAGGAGATGGGCGGTTATGTCCACGAGCTGGACAGCGCCCGCCTGGACGGCGTGCGGCTGGTGGAGAACCGGCAGCCGGTGGAGATCGTCCGCAAGGACGGCAAGGTGGTGGCGGTGAAGCTTGCCGCCACGCGCGACGGCAAGCCCCTGCCGGGCACCGAGGAAGTGGTGCCGGCGGAGCTCGTCGTGATGGCCATCGGCCAGGAGCGCGCCACGGGCGTGGCGAAGGCCTTCCCGGGCGTCGAGCTGGACGCGCGCGGGCGGGTGAAGGTGGATGCCGCCACGCATCGCACGGGCCACGCGAAGGTGTGGAGCGGCGGCGACTGCGTCAATGGTGGCAAGGAAGTGGTGAACGCCGTGGCGGAAGCGAAGGTTGCCGTCCGGGACATCCAGCGGCACCTGGCAGGGGAGTGAGACGAGATGGCCGATCTGTCGATTGATTTCTGCGGCGTGCGCAGCCCGAACCCCTTCTGGCTGGCGTCCGCCCCGCCGACGAACACCGGCGACCAGGTGATGCGGGCCTTCGACGCGGGCTGGGGCGGCGCGGTGTGGAAGACGCTGGGCAACCCCATCGTCAACGTGACGAGCCGCTTCGGCGGCATCGACTACGGCAACACCCGGCTGATGGGGCTCAACAACATCGAGCTCATCACCGACCGTCCGCTCGAGGTGAACCTGCGCGAGATGCGCGAGGTGAAGCGGCGCTATCCGAAGCACACCCTCATCGCCTCGCTCATGGTGGAGACGAAGGAGGAGTGGAAGGAGATCATCCGCAAGGCCGAGGACACGGGCGCGGACCTGCTGGAGCTCAACTTCGGCTGTCCGCACGGCATGTGCGAGCGCGGCATGGGCTCGGCGGTGGGCGCGGAGCCCAAGGTGCTGGAGGAGATCTCCCGGTGGGCCATGGAGTTCGCCCGGGTGCCGGTCATCGTGAAGCTCACGCCGAACGTGGGCGACATCACGGAGCCGGGCGAGGCGGCTGCGCGCGCGGGCATCCCGGCGCTGTCCCTCATCAACACCGTGAAGTCCATCATGGGCGTGGACCTGGACCGCATGGTGCCGCTGCCGCGCGTGGGCAAGGCCTCCACCAACGGTGGGTACTGCGGCCCGGCGGTGAAGCCCATCGCGCTGCACCTCATGTCGCAGCTCACGCGGCACCCGCAGGTGGGCAAGCTGGCCTTCTCGGGCATCGGCGGCGTGTCCAACTGGAAGGACGCGGCGGAGTTCATCGCCCTGGGCGCCACCTCGGTGCAGGTGTGCACGGCGGTGATGCACTACGGCTACCGCATCGTCGAGGACATGATCGAGGGGCTCTCGAACTTCCTGGACGAGAAGGGGATGAAGTCGGTGAGCGAGCTGCGCGGCCGCGCGGTGCCCGCGTACCAGGACTGGGGCGAGCTGGATCTGTCCTACAAGCTGGTGGCGAAGATCAACGAGGACAAGTGCATCGGCTGCCAGCTCTGCTACGTGGCCTGCATGGATGGCTCGCACCAGTGCATCCACATCCCGGGGCGGACGGAGGAGGAGTCCCGTCGCGCCGGCCACACGCACATCCCGACGAACGTGCCCAACCGCGTGGTGACGGCCAAGGCCGGCACGCCGGGGGCGCGAGTGCCCTTCGTGCACGAGGACGAGTGCGTGGGGTGCAACCTGTGCCAGCTGGTGTGCCCGGTGCCGGACTGCATCACGATGGAAGAGGTTCCGTCGGGCAAGCCGGCCGAGACGTGGAATGACCGCGTCGCCAAGGGCACGGACTTCGTGCCGGGCGGGCTGGACGCCACCGTGGCCGCGCGCCGAAGGAGCAGCTAGGCCATGTCGCTGACGAACGAGGATCTCGCGGCGACACCGCCGGAGAAGCGCACCTGGACGTTGAAGCACTTCGCCGCGCTGTGGGTGGGCATGGCGGTGTGCATCCCCACGTACACGATGGCCTCCGGGCTCATCGATCAGGGGATGAACTGGTGGCAGGCCCTGCTGTGCGTGGGCTTGGGCAACACCATCGTCCTGGGGCCCATGCTGCTCAACGCGCATGCGGGAACGAAGTACGGCATCCCGTTCCCGGTGTTCGCGCGAGCCTCGTTCGGAGTGATGGGGGCCAACGTGCCGGCGGTGCTGCGCGCCCTGGTGGCGTGCGGCTGGTTCGGCATCCAGACGTGGCTGGGAGGACAGGCGCTGTGGCAGCTGCTGCTGGCCATGGCGCCGGGGCTCGAGGGGCCGCTCAGCTCGGCGGGGATGAAGGCGGCCATCGGCATCCACCCCGGAGAGTTCCTGGGGTTCGCGGTGTTCTGGGCGGTGAACCTCTACTTCATCGTGAAGGGCACCGAGTCCATCAAGTTCCTGGAGCTGTACTCGGCGCCGTTCCTCATCGTGGTAGGGCTGGTGCTGCTCGTGTGGGCGTGGGTGAAGGCGGGGGGCTTCGGGCCCATCCTGTCGCAGCCGTCGAAGTTCACGGACATGGGCTCCTTCATGGGGGTGTTCGTGCCTGGGCTCACGGCGATGGTGGGCTTCTGGGCCACGCTGTCGCTGAACATCCCGGACTTCACCCGCTACGCGCGCAGCCAGCGGGATCAGGCGCTCGGGCAGGCGCTGGGGCTGCCCGGGACGATGGTGCTCTTCTCGTTCATCGGCGTGGCCGTGACGTCCGCCACGCCCATCATCTTCGGCGAGACGATCTGGGATCCGGTGAAGCTCTTGGGGCGGGTGGGCGGAGCGTTCGTGACGCTGGTGGCGATGCTCTCGCTGTCCATCGCGACGCTGTCCACCAACCTGGCGGCGAACGTCGTGTCTCCGGCCAATGACTTCTCGAACCTGGCGCCGGGGAAGATCTCCTACAAGATGGGCGGCATCATCACGGCCGTCATCGGCGCGGTCATCTTCCCCTGGAAGCTGATCGAGTCCTCGGGTGGCTACATCTTCACCTGGCTCATCGGCTACTCGGCGCTGCTGGGGCCGGTGGGCGGCATCATGGTGGCGGACTACTTCCTGGTGCGCCGCCGCGAGCTGGCGGTGGAGGACCTGTACCGGCGCGGCGGGCAGTACGAGTTCCAGGGAGGGGTGAACTGGAAGGCAATGCTGGCGCTGGCGATCGGCGTGGCGGTGAACGTGCCTGGGTTCCTGGCGGAGGCGATTCCGGGGATGAAGGACGCGGTGCCGGGCTTCTGGCGCACGCTGTACACCTACGCGTGGTTCGTGGGCTTCCTGCTGTCCGGAGCGCTGCACTACGCCTTCGCCGCGATGTCCGCGCCGCCGAAGGCGGAGGCCCGGCTCGAGCCGAGGCCCTGAGCGGTCGTCGGGGCTACGAGCCGCGAACTGGCAGCTCGCGGAAGGAGAGGTCCAGCTCGTAGCCCAGGCGGCGCACGGCGTCGACGAAGCGCTCCGTACCAATAATGGTGGTCAGGAAGTCTTCCAGGCGGAACAGGTCGAGGTCCTGAGGCAGGGTGGCCCCGTCCAGGATGAGCTCGGACGCAGGAGGGCGAGTCCAGCCCTTGCGCTCACACTTGGGGCAGGGAGCGGGGCGGTCCGCGGGCAGGCAGTCGGGGTGAAGGCGGCCGCGAGGAAGCAGCTCCATTTCGAGCAGCTCGGGAGGGTTCTTCTTGCGGAAGCGCAGCTGGGTGCGGCAGCCCTTCAGGCCTCGAAGGCCCTCGGCCCGCAGTCGCTCCAAGGGCTCTCGCTGCATCAGCAGTCTCCAGGGATGCGCCAGGGTCAGCGGGCCAAAAATCCCCCGCGCCGGTCCTGTCAGTGGACCGAACCCGGACCCTGGCCAGAGGTGGACGCCAGGAGGTACCAGGGGGCGCACCTGCTCGCGCAGCCGTTCGAACTCCGCATAGTCGTCCTCGCACCGAGCCGAGTATTTCTCCTGTTCTCGAGATGGCAGGTGGGACAAGTCCACCGACGGGTAGTCATCCGCGGCAGTGGACCAGATGGCATGGCACACCGGGCAGTGCACACCAGGCAGGCCCCACTTGCGTTCGTCCGTGTAGTAGGCCGAGTTGCGCGGATTCGGAACGTCCTCCAGTGAGTAGAACCTCATGGATCTTTGTACCCCTCGGGGAGTGGTTGCGGCAGTCGTCTCCGATAAGGCACTACGGGCCCGAACAGCTCGAACTCGTAGATGAGCTGCCCGGCATACCGGAAGATCTCTTCTTGAGTCGCACCGTCATTGGCAAGGATCCATCTCCTCCACGCCTCATTCCAGGGGCCGCCGTTTGCGCCTCGGTGAATGCTCCGGTGCTTCATCAGCTCCAGAGGGATCGTGTATTGGTCGATGTTGATCTTTTTTCGGGCGAACCACAGCCTGAACGCTCGTGAGAAGACGTGGTGATGCTCGTGAGGCTTGAGACGTTCCCTGGCCGCCTCCTCGAGGTCGTTCAGCTGGCTGGGTAACAGCGGGAGCTTGTGGTCCCACGGAATGAGGAACACGGGCCGCGAGTCGTGTGGCAGGCCCTGAGCGCTCCCCCAGTAGCGTTGGGCTCCTGCCTGCGCGCTGGGGCGAGGGAGAGGCGCACCTCGGGCAGGCACGACACGGCTCTCCGCCAGGTGCCCCACCACCTCGCGGCACCGGTACATCCCGCAGTGCTGCCCATCGCACAGCGCCAGCAGGCTGCTCCCGTCCTGGCACGCCTCCTCGAACGCGACGGGCTTGGCTGCCACCTCGCAGCCGGAGCTTTCGCCCTCGGGGGATGGAACCGTGGCGCATGACGCCACCACGCCGAGCGCCAGCACCCACATCCATCGCCAGAGGAGTCTGCTCATGAGCCGCGAACGTAACACTCCGCTCGGCTGGCACGTCCGAAGCGCGCCGCCGGTTCTCGCCCCAGCCCCTCTCGAGCCGCTCCGCTAGTTGAGCGGCAGGTCCAGCGTCGCCGTGGCGCCCTTGCCAATCCCGTCGCTCTCCAGAGCGAGGTGTCCGCCCAGCATCCGCGCCGCCAGCGAGCTCGAGTGCAGGCCCAGCCCGTGCCCACCCTCCCGCGTGGTGAACCCCTGCGAGAAGAGCCGCTCCCGCAGCTCCGGCGCGATGCCCATGCCGTTGTCCACCACCCGGATGCGCGCCAGGCCCTCCTGCGACTCGAGCCGCACCTGCATGCGGCGCTGTCCGTCGGGCAGCGTGGCCATGGCGTTCTTGGCGTTGCTGATCAGGTTGATGAGGATCTGCAGCACCTTGTGCTTGTCCACCCGGATCCGCGACGGCAGCGGAGCCAGCTCCTGCAGGACGTCGATGCCATGCCGCTTGAGCGCCGGCATCTGGATGCTCAGCGCGTCCTGCACCAGCTGCCCCAGGTCGCACTCCTCGGTGACGAGCGTGGTGCGGGCGTACGTCTGCTGCACCTGGACGATGGCGCGGATGTGCTCGATGTGTTTCTGCATTGCCCCCAGCCCCTCCTGCAGCGTCGCCTGCTCCCGGTGCAGCTCCTCGTTGAGCGCGGACAGGTAGTCCGGCAGCCGGATGCCTCGCCGGTCCTGCGTGAAGAAGTCCGCCAGCGCGCTCCGGTGATCCAGGAGCATGTCGGAGACCTGCTTCAATCGCCCCAGGCGGGAGCCTTCCACCGTCTGGCTCAGCACCTGGACGTTGATGACGGCGCTGGTCAGCACGTTGCCCACGTTGTGCAGCACGTTGGTGGCCACCTCGGCCATGCCCGCCGAGCGCGCCGTGTCCACCAGCTGCGCCTGGGCCTGCTTGAGCTCCCGCGTGCGCTCCTCCACCCGCTTCTCCAGCTCGTCGTTGGCACGGCGCAGGGCGGCCTCCGCGCGCTGCACGTCCGCGTACAGCCGCGCGTTCTCCAGGGAGATGGCCGCCTGTGAGGCGAGGTGTCCCAGCAGCGAGATGCGTGCCGGAGTGAAGGCGTTCGTCGCCAGGCTGTTCTCCAGGTAGAGCACCCCGCGGAACTCCTCCCGGCGCAGCAGCGGCAGGCAGAGCACGGAGCGGGGCCCGCCCCGCTCGAGCGAGGCATCCGCCGAGAACGGGTGCGGCTGGGACGCGTCGTTGATGAGCACGTGCTCGCGCGTGCGCCGGACATAGGAGATGAGCGCCCAGGGCAGCGAGGCTCCATCCAGGCCCGCGCCCGAGTCCCCCGCCGCGGTGTCCGAGAAGGCCATGGGCGTCAGCTTCTCGCCGCGCGGCAGGAGCAGGGCCCCGCGCTGCGCCCCCGCGTTCTCGATGGCCACGCGCAGCAGCGTGTCCGCCAGCCGCTCCAGGACGATCTCTCCGGAGATGGCCTGCTGGGCCTTCACCACCGTGAGGGCGTCGATCTGCGAGGAGTTGGTGTCCGTGAGGGTCTCCTCAGCGGGCGCCGTGGCGGCCAGGTGTGGCCACTGCTCGTCCAGGTGCTGGAGCTTGCCTCGCGCGCCCCAGCGCAGCCAGGACTCCCGGGCCCGGCGCGCGTAGGTGTCCGCGATGGTGGGCATCCGCCGCGCGTACCAGAAGCGGGCCGCCAGCTCGCTGGCGAGCGCGACGTGCTGGATGAAGTCGTTCTCGCGGGCGGACTGGAGCGCCTCCTCGTAGGCCGGGAAGGCCTCGCTGTCCCGGCCCGTGACGCGCGCGAGCTCCGCGAACACCATCCGCTCGGGCGCGCGGAAGGTCTCCGCGCACGTGCCCACCCACTCCGCCAGCTGCTGGTGGTGCCCTCGGATGGCCTCGATGGCAGCGCCGCGCTCCTCGGGGGACAGCTCCTCCAGGCTGGCGGCCAGCGTCAGCGCGCGGAAGAGGTGATAGTCCAGCAGCTGGATGTGCCCCATCGAGGACCAGGCCAGCTCGGCGGCCCGGGCTCCCGCCCCCAGGGCCTCCGCGTACGCTCCGCGCAGGTAGCGCGCCTGCATCTTCAGCGTCCAGTACCAGCACCGCATGATGCTCATGCGCGCCGGGGTCAGCGTGGCCTCGAAGGACTCCTCGGTGAAGTCGTCCCCGCTCAGCGAGCCGAACGCGGGCGCCAGGCCGCGCAGCTGCTGCACGTAGCGCTGGGTGAAGTGGACGATGTCCCCCACGTCCAGGAAGCCGGCCTTGCGCGCGAAGTCCAGGCGCGCCACCGACTCCTGGTAGACGTCCTCCAGCTCGTGTCCCAGCGCCAGCCGGTCCGTGACGATGTGGTTGCAGCAGTAGCCGGCCACCTGGAAGTCACTGGCCTGGAGCGCGTGATGGAAGGCACGGCGGATGAGCTCCAGGGCCTCCGAGAGCGGCCGCGTGAAGTAGCTGATGATCTCCAGGCTGTAGAGCGCCCCTCCCCGGAGGGCGGCCAGATCGTGGCGCTCGACGAGCGCGCAGGCGAGCCGGCCGAAGGCCAGCCCCTCCCGGTAGCGCTTGAAGGCCGGCCCCAGCACCACGCCATAGGAGGAGTAGCCGGGGATGGAGGCCTCCGTGTTGCCGTGGCGGAGGCTGAGCGAGACCAGCCGGCAGAGGTGGAGGATGAGCAGGTTGGGGTCCGTGAGGAAGGCCGGCGCGTACAGGGCGGCCAGCACGCTCATCACCGCCTCCATGTCCGGATCACTCATCCTCGGCAGCTCGACGAGGCTCTCGATGGGGCGCTCTGCCAGCAGCTGCCACACCTCGTCATTGGCCGCCACCACCTCCTGCCAGGTGGGGTGCGCGGACATGGGCATGCCCAGCAGCGCCAGCCCCTCCAGGAGGCTCTCGAGGGCCGCCTGGATGGCGCCCGTGCTGATGAGCAGATCGTTCTTCTTGCGGTAGACGGCCGCCGTCTCCGTCCGGGTCCGTGCCCGGGGGCGCAGCTCCTCCACCAGCTGACGCGCCTCGGCGGCGTGGCCGCTCATGAACTCGCACGTCGTCTGATCCAGCCGGAGCCGGAAGGCCAGCTCGTGCGCCGTCTCCCAGGGGTCGCCCGGGAGGAGCTGGAAGGCCGTGGCCAGGTACGAGACGGCCGAGCGGAACGCGGTGGAGGACTGGGCCTTCCAGCCCGCCTCGGCGTTCAGCCGCGCGACGCGGTGGCGCTCCTCGGGATCGGTGATGAGCTCCATGCCGGCGTTGAGCTGGCTCACCACGTCGAAGAGGTTCTCCCGCACCTGGTCTGGCGTCAGGCTCGCCAGCAGCAGGCGGCCGATGCGCAGGTGGATGGCCTTGCGATCCTCCACCGGGATGAGGGCGTGGGCCGCCTGCTGGATGCGGTCATGCAGGAAGCGGTACTGCTCCGGGCCGTCGCTCATCAGCAGGCCCGCTTGGAGCGCGGGCTCCAGGCCCTGCTCCACCTCGGTGGCATCCAGCATGTCCGAGATGAGGAGCAGGATGCGCAGCGAGAAGGAGTTCCCCGCGCACGCCGCCAGCCGCAGCAGGTGCTGCGTCCCGAGCGGCAGCTCGCGCAGCTTGCCCACCATGAAGTCGACGACGTTGTCCGAGTAGCCCCTGGCCCGCACGCCCTCGGCGTCCCAGCGCCAGAGCCCCTCGGCCGTGCGCGACAGCAGGCCGTCCTGGTTGAGCCTCAGCAGCAGCTGCAGGAGGAAGAAGGGGTTGCCGCCGGTCTTCTCGCGGGCCAGCGCCGCCAGCGGCTCGACGATCTCCATGCCCGCCCCGGGCAGCGTGTCGGCGACGAGCCGCCGTACCTCCTCAAGGCTCAGCGGCTCCAGCCGGAGCGCGGACATCCTCGTGCCGGCCCTGCGCAGCTCCTCCAGCGCCAGGGTGAGCGGATGCGAGGGGCTCACCTCGTTGTCGCGGTAGGCGCCGA